>DAOVRI010000082.1 GCA_030628245.1 Dehalococcoidales bacterium | reverse complement strand
GTTATGAATCACCGTCCAGTCCAGAATCGAGAATGGGTGCGCCCCGCCCCACCAGGCCACCGTGTTGGTCGGGAACCTCCCGTGCGCCGTCCAGAGATAGCCCTGATACTCTTCAAGTCGGAAATACTCGGCCAGTTCTTCGGGGTAACCCACGCCTTTAAATACGGCCATGTTCTTACCGCTGGAGAAAACGAAACTATTATTGCTACCGGTATTAATATCCATAACCTTAGCCACGATATAATCGTCCACGGGCGTGTTCTCCGGCAGATTTTGCGGTACATCGAGGAAGTAGCGCCATACCAGCGGGGTATTTTTAATCGCTGCCGTCGGTCGGGTGGGTACTTCTTCCTCGCGGATAACGGTAAAATGTTTACGCAGGAACTCTTCCGTCTGCTGTTTATCTTTTTTATCGAGAAACATAATATGGAAGGCATAGAGGTCGGCGTGCTCGGGGTAAAGGCCGTAGACCGCGAAGCCGCCGCCCAGGCCGTTGCCGCGGTCGTGCATGTTGGTGATTGCTTTAATGACGCTCTCGCCGGAGAACTTCCTGCCCGCCATGTCCATGGCTCCGAATATCGCACAGGCGTCGATTACCTTATCATCGTTATACGTGTTATTTACCTGTCTCAAATCTCTCATGTTGGTTCCTTTCGGGAATAAGTGCTAGTCCCCGATGACCAGCTCCTCCGGCTTTTCGATAGAGGTTATCACCGGAACCCCTTCCGGAGGCGAACTTTCCAGCCGGTCTTTCCAGATTGATTCCGGCAGGGAAGCCAGCCCGAAATCATCGGCGACGAGGGCTTCTTTGAAGCTGCTGACATCCACTCCGTCCTTCATCAGGTTATAGACGATGCCCGACTTCTCAATATCGCCGGCAAAGACCAGCCCGGCTAATTTACCTTTTTTAATTATCACCTTCCTGTAAATACCGTCATACCTGTTTATCAGAGTCTGGTAGCTGTCATCGGGCGGTGTTACCAGGCCGGCCGAGGCAATATACACGCCGAAATACTTCAGGGCGTTCATGGCGGTACCGCCCTGATATTTAGCCGGTTTGCCCGCCATATTCAGGCCGGCAACCCTGCCCCCTTCATAAGCGTTCGGCCAGACCGGGGTAAGCCGGTTTACTCCGTAGACGAAATCGAAAGCCTCGGCAACATCGCCGCAGGCATAGATATCGGGAGCGGACGTCGCCATGCGGCGGTCGACGACGATGCCCCGGTTTATCTTGATACCGCTTTCGGCAACGACTTCGAGTCGGGACTGCACGCCGATGGCGATGATAGCCATCTGGCAGGATAAGACACGGCCATCGTCGAGAGTGACGCCGCTGACCTCACCGGGCAGGTAGCTATTGATTTTTTCGGCGGTATGGCCGGTGATGATGTTGGTGCCGGCATGTACCAGGGCCTGCGCCTCAAAGTCGGCTGCCTCTTCGTCAAGTATGGTATTGAGAACCCAGTCTTTCATCTCGACGACGGTAACCTCGACGCCTCGCCTGAGCAGGGCTTCCGTAACGCTGACACCTATCAGACCGCCGCCGATAACCACGGCCCTTACCCTGTTCCGGTATTGATTCAGGAAGCCATCGATGGCTCTGGCGTCGTCAAGCTTGTTAAAGGTAAAGACACCCTTCAGCCGGTTGCCTTCCATCTCGGGGAAAATGGGCGTGCCGCCGGTAGCCAGCAGCAGCTTCTGCCAGACCAGCGTTGTCCCGTTTTCCAGCTTAACCGTATGTTTGTCCGGGTTGACCTGAATAACTTTCTCGCCGAGAAGCGTTTTAATTTTATTCTTCTCGTAAAAATCGGACTGGCGGTAAACCATTTTCTCGACGGGGTAGGGGTGAGCCAGGTACTCGGAGATAAGCGGCCTCGAATAGGTCGGGTAGGGCTCGTCGGAGACGATGGTGATAGCCCCGGCCTTATCTACCTCGCGAATAGCCTCGGCGGCACCGATACCACCGGCCGAGTTCCCGATAATCAAGTATTTTATTTTCCTGGTCGCTACCATTCTACTACCACCTGATTAAGTCAGAGCTTCCTCAACTTCCGCGTATAACAGCGCCTCGTTCGGGCAGTTGGCGACACATACCGGGATTTCCTCATCCTGGCAGAGGTCGCACTTGACCATCTTCTTCTGTGCCGTATCCAGCTTGGGTATGCCCAGCGGGCAGACCAGGGTACATGTACCGCAGCCGATGCAGCGCTCTTCATCCACTATTACCAGAGAAGTCGAGGGGTCGCGGGATAGAGCGCCGGTGAGGCATGCCCCAATACAGGGAGCATCGTCGCAGTGCTGGCAGCGCACCGAGAGGGATACGATGCCGCTTTCATCTACCCGGAGCCTCGACAAAGGCCGGGGCGTTTCTTTTTTGTAGGCCTTAACCAGGTCTTTCGACCGGGAATGCTTTAGTCGGCAATAGACCTCGCAGAGTCCGCAGCCGATACAGACATCCTCTTTGATGTAGACTTTTTTCATTTTACGCTCTTAATGTTACGGTATACGGCAACCGTTTACCGCTTACCATATACTAACACTTTTACCCTGGTTTGTCAATATCCCTTCGCGAAGGGATAACTTCTTATGATATGAAGAACAGTCATAAATTATTATAAATCCACCACCAACTAAAAGCAAACAGAACCTTCGCGAATTTCTTGTATTTCATCGCCGGCGGTGATGAAATGTCAGTCGTTAATGAGAGGTCTTTTTATCGGCAGATCGATAATATCATGTTCACAGTTTATTATTGCTTCGGTTCACGATTGTTCACGGAATGTTTAGACACTTCTCGACTATGTTTATGTTTTGTTTATCAACTTAGGGTTACTATATAACGCGTCAGAGAGGTGCATTATGAAGAGGATTGTAGTAAGAAGAGTAAGAGCCGCCAGGCCGAGAATCATGACCGCTAGCCGGCAACAAAGCGGGATAAGGACGCTTGATAATGAAATCATCAAGAGATTTAATCCCACTATGCTGGAACTCGGCGATATCGGTGCGCCCTGCCAGGAGAAAGAAGCGATAGCCGCTGTGTTTGACCTCACCGGCTTTACGACTTTCTGCAACCAGGTGGACTCGTATCTCGCCATTCCCAGATTTCTCAACGATTTTCTGGAGTGGTTTTTCAAAAGTATCAGGGAAAGTCTGACCGATGGGGATTACGGGAACCGTGGTACGCTTTCGGCGGAACTTCCCATCATGGTGAAGTTTTTAGGAGACGGGCTCCTGCTCCTCTGGAATGCTCGCAGGATGACGGAAGATCAAATTTGTAGGATAACAGCTACACTTTATGGAATATGTCGTGCCTACCGGCAGGGGTTCTACCCCCAGATAAGCATGGCCGTGAATAAACCGCCGAGAGTTCTCAGATGCGGCGTGGCACGGGGCAAAGTCTTCGGTGTGGGTAACGGTAATGATTATGTCGGCCATTGCATAAATAATGCTTCCAGGTTATCACGAATAGGCTCTTTATCGTTTTGCTTTCCTCACCGCGGTTTTCAGGTTCGAGAACACATGCCTGTTGAATACCTCCGGCTCTTTGCGCCCAAGTATGTATCTATTCGTGGAGTGGGCGATAATGAGCTGGTATGGGTGGTTAAGGAAGAATTTGAAAGGTTGCCGGAAAAAAACAAGGAACTGTTTCGCAGCCTTGAACCATTAAGAGCGTGAACTAAGGTTCGAGCGAAGCCAAGTTAGTATCTATGGCTGGACCAGGAAGCGAGGAGATAATTAATGGTATCTAGCCAGGAAAAATCACAACCCACCGCAGTATTGTCTGGCCGTGTGGAACGGGAAAATAAGGCAAGGCTGGAACTGATTTACGAGGTAAGTAAGAAAGTCGGGTCGCTTTCGCGCATGACGGAGATGCTGGAACAGGTCATAACAATGACCCAGCAGACTCTTAACGCCTCGGCAGCCTCCATTCTTCTATTTAGAGATAACGACCAGGAGTTGTACTTTGAGGTCGCCTCAGGCCCGGTAGGCAAAGCGCTGCGGCAGGTGAAATTGAGTACTCAGTACGGTATTGCCGGGCAGGTTGCCCGTACGGGCAAACCGTTGGTAGTGAATGACGTCAGCCGGAGCGAGAATTTCCACAAAATGATTGATGATGCTACCGGCTTTAGCACTAAGTCGCTTGTCTGTGCACCGCTGGCGGTACATCGCAAGGTCCTGGGTGTAATTGAAGTACTGAATAAAAAGGATGGGAGCGAATTCGAAGAGCAGGACCTGGAAGCTGTTATTTCGGTGGCGAATACGGCAGCTATGGCGATTGAAAATACCAGGCTGCACCAGACCGTGCTGGATGCCTATAAAAACACTATCAAGGCACTGGCGGCGGCCATTGATGCTAAAGACCCGTACACCCGTGGACATTCCCAGCGGGTGATGGAATATACTTTACTGGCCGGTACTCACCTTTCGTTTTCCTCCGAGGAAATGGAAACTCTGGAATATGCGGGTATTCTCCATGACATCGGTAAGATATCCATTGACTCCACTATATTGAATAAACCCGGCTCTCTGAACGAAGAGGAGTGGGAGATAATACGTGAGCACCCCGTTATCGGGGCCAACTTACTGAGGGGAATCCCCTTCCTGGAAAAGGCAAGCGAACTTGTGCTCTGTCACCACGAAAGGTTTAACGGGGAAGGCTATCCCAACGGACTCAAGGGTGAGGTAATTCCGCTGGGGGCTCGCCTAATAGCCGTGGCTGATGCTTTTGATACCATGACTACCGACCGTGCGTATCGCGCAGCTATGACCGTCGACCATGCCGTCGAGGAGCTACATAATTGCTCCGGCGGTCAGTTCTGCCCTATTGCTGTAAAAGCTTTTACAGCTGGACTTCGCCTGAATACCGGTAAATAATCATCAAATAATTGAACGTAAATGAACCCCGGGAAAGTTAAAGATTACGGGACCCGTTAGAAGGAGAGAGCGAAAAATGGATATCCGTATTCTTGGCGCACATAATTGCGAATCGCTGACTTCCAGCTGCGTTTGCTTTCTCATTGATAACACTCTGGCTATCGATGCCGGCGGGCTAACGTCCCGTCTTTCCGTTCAAGAGCAACAGGAAATTAATGCAATTGTAATAACCCATCAGCACTTCGACCATATTCGGGATATTCCCGGGATTGCCCTGAATCTTTTCCGATGTGGTGCTAGTATCCAGGTATATTCCACGGCTATGGCGTGTGATATTATAGAAACCCACCTGCTGAACGGGAGGGTTTACCCTAAATTCCAGAAAATACCCGAGGCGAAACCAACCGTTCGTTTCAACACAATTGAACCTTTAGAGCCGCAGAGGATTGATGGTTATCACATCCTGGCGGTGCCGGTGAATCATTTCGGAACCGCCGTTGGCTACCAGGTGAGCGATAAACAGGGGAATGTTATGTTCTACACTGGTGATACCGGCCCGGGATTGTCAGACTGCTGGCGGCATATATCTCCGCAGCTATTATTAATTGATGTTACCCTGCCCAACGATTACGAGGAGTTTGCCAAGCAGACAGGCCATCTTACCCCGAATCTGCTTGAGCAAGAGTTAATCAGCTTCCGGGAGCTTAAAGGTTACCTGCCCCAGGTAATCGCCATCCACATGGATACCAGCCTTGAGACGAAAACCAGAGAGGAAATTTCCGCAGTGGCTGAGAAGCTGGACATTCCCATTACCGTGGCGCATGAAGGTATGCGACTTAAAGTCTGAGGGAATACGCCGGAAATCAAGATTTAACAGTTTCTCAAGATATCCCGGGCACCCTCATACTCTGATACAGGCCACCTCGTGGCCGTCGCCGATATCGCGCAGGGGGGGCACGGCCTGGCTGCATTCGGGGATAGCCATAAAGCAGCGGGGGTGGAAGGAGCAGCCGGGTGGCGGGTTCAGGGGACTGGGGACTTCACCCTTCAGGATGATACGATCGCGCGTCTCCTCGAGGACGGGGTCGGCAATCGGCACGGCGGAGAGCAGGGCCCTGGTGTAGGGGTGCAGGGGGTTTTCGTAGAGCACCCTTGACTTACAAATTTCCACGACACGTCCCAGGTACATCACCGCCACGCGGTCGGAGATATGCCTTACCACGGAGAGGTCGTGAGCGATGAAAAGGTAGCTGAGCCCCTGGGTCCTGTCCTGTAGTTCTTCCAGCAGGTTGATAATCTGGGCCTGAATAGAGACGTCCAGGGCGGAGATGGGCTCGTCGCAGACAATGAGGTCGGGGTCGCAGGCCAGGGCGCGCGCCACGCCGATACGCTGGCGCTGGCCGCCGGAGAACTCATGGGGGAAGCGGTCGGTCATGGAAGGGTCGAGGCCGACGATGCGGAAGAGTTGCTCCACTCTATCGCGGTATTCGCCCTTACTCAGGACCAACTGGTGAATTTTCAGGGGTTCGCCGACGATGCTGCCGGCGCTCTGGCGCGGGTCAAGGGATGAGTAAGGGTCCTGGAAGATGAGGGCCATATTACTGCGGATTTGCCGCAGTTTCTTTTCAGAGAAGGTAGCGATATCCTCTCCCTTGAAGAGGATTTTGCCTTCGGTGGGTCGATAGAGGCCGAGGATACAGCGGCCGACGGTTGTCTTACCGCAGCCACTTTCGCCCACTAAGCCCAGGGTCTCGTCTCGTTTCAGTTTGAAGTTAACGCCATCGACGGCCTTGACATCGGCGACCTTTCTACGCAGGAGGCCGCGGGTAACCGGGAAGTACATTTTCAGGTCCTGGATGTCTAAGATATCACCATTGTGTTTTTGGTTCACTTATTTCTCCTTGGTATTAGCATAGCAGCTAATGTAGTGGTTGCCCTCGACAACTTTCAGCGGTGGCCACGGTTCCCGGGTGCATTTATCCAGTTTATAAGAACACCTGGGCAGGAAGGCGCAGGTAGGGGGCATGTTAATCAGGTTGGGTGGCAGGCCATCGATGGGTACGAGCTTGGTGCCCTCCTCCTCGTCGAGCCTGGGGATGCACTTGAGGAGGCCGATGGTGTAGGGGTGGCGCGGGTTGGCGAAGATATCCTTGGTGGTGCCCGACTCGACGATGCGGCCGGCGTACATGATGTAAATTCTCTGGGCGTAACGGGCGACGACACCCAGGTTATGCGTGACGATGATGAGTGAGGCGCGGAAGCGCTGGACCATGTCCTTCATCAGCTCCAGGAGCTGGGCCTGGGTGGTCACGTCCAGGGAGGTGGTCGGCTCGTCGGCGATAATGATTCTGGGATTGCAGGAGAGTGCCATGGCAATCATGACGCGCTGGCGCATACCGCCGGAGAAGTGATGGGGGTAATCGTCGATGCGGTT
>DAOVRI010000183.1 GCA_030628245.1 Dehalococcoidales bacterium | reverse complement strand
GAAAGACGTCGTCATCAAGGTTGACGTTCAGGGGGCGGATACCATCAAGAAGATAGTCCCGCAGGCCGTGTTTATCTTCCTGGCGACGCTGTCGATGGAAGACCTCGCGCAGCGACTCAAGCAGCGCCACACGGAAACGCCGGCCGACCTGGAACTGCGACTGAAAACCGCCGGGGAAGAGATGAAGAAGCTGCCCCTGTTCGACTACCTGGTCGTTAACCGGCAGGGCGAACTTGACCGCGCCGTCGCCGATATTGAGGCCATCATCACCGCCGAAAAATGCCGAGTCACACCTAGGGAAATCTCCCTCTAAGCGCTTAGAATATCACGTGAAGCAGCCATGAAAAGAAATACCCCAGCGCGCCGCAGATAGGAAATGTCAGTATCCACGCCGCCACGATATTACCCGCTATCCCCCACCGCACCGCCGAAAACCTCTTGGTGGCGCCCACCCCCATCACCGATGATGTAATACAGTGAGTCGTGCTTACCGGTATCCCCAGGTGAGAAGCCATCTCGATAACAGCCGCTGCCGAGACCTGTGCCGTAAATCCCTGGACAGGTCTTAGGGTAGTAACCCTCATTCCTATGGTCTTGATTACCTTCCAGCCCCCTATCAACGTCCCCGCGCTGATAGAAAGGGCCGGGACTAGTATCATCCACCACGTATCGGCAGAAGCAATCGAAAGGCTTTCCCACAGCCCCGGATTCCCGGTGAAGGTTACCATGGCGAGAACGATGATACCTATGGGCATCTGGCCATCGTTCTTGCCGTGGGCATAGGCGGCAAAGGAAGCCGAAAGGATTTGCAGTTTGCTGAAGACATTATTAAGCTTGCTGGGGATGAAGCCCTTCAGCACCCAGAAGAGTATCACCATAACCACGAAGCCGCCGATAAATCCGAGCAGTGGCGCGAAGACCACCGCCGAAAGCACCCGCCCGACGACACCCCAGGCGACAGCACTACCACCTGCCGCCGCCATTCCGGACGCCGCCAGAGAGGCCACGAAGCCGTGGGTCAAACTTATCGGCAGACCGGCCAGGGTAGCCATGGTACCCCAGATGATAATAGAGACTAAAGCGGCAATAACCGTGAGAAAGGTTATTGCCTCCGGAATCAATATACCCTTGCCGATGGTATAAGCCACCGCCGTGCCTGTGCAGGCCCCGGCCAGGTTAGCGACCGCCGCTATTATCAGGGCATTACGCGGAGAAATGGCACGGCTGCCCACTGCCGGGGCAATGGCGTTAGCGGCGTCGTTGAAGCCGTTAACTATGGCAAAACCAATAGCAAAGAGGATAATCAGAATAAGCAGAGCCAGAGATGAATCAGGCATGCTTGAGGGCTACCCCTTCGAGGACGTCAGCCACATCCTCGCACCTGTCCGTGGCGCTCTCCATGTGCTCGTATATCTCCCGCCATTTGATAACCAGGGCAATATCCTCCGTATTCTCGAAAAGCTCCGCAATGGCGGCGCGATAAACCCGGTCGGCCATGTTCTCCAGCCGGTTTATCTCCACGCACCCCTCCATAATCCGCTTGAGTTCTTTCCGCCGGCGCAGTCCGCGGACGGCTTTCTCCACCTCGACCGCTCCCCGGACGATAATATCCGCCAGTTGCTTCGCCCTCTCCGTTGGACTTTCTATCTTATAGATGAACATGGCGTCGGCCGTGGAATGAATGAAGTCGATGACGTCATCCATGGTATGCGCCAGCAGGGCGATATCTTCCCGGTCGAAGGGGGTCACGAAAGTCTGGTGCACCAACGAAATAATCTGGTGAGTGATGGTGTCTCCCCGGTGCTCCATCTCGGTTATCTCCGCCACGCGGCTATCGATGAACTGCCAGTCATCCATCATCTCCTTCAGGACTTCGGCTGCTTTCACTATGTTTTGCGCGCTCTCCTCGAAGAGATCGAAGAATTTATGCTCCTTGGGGACAAAAGGCAACCTGACCATAGCTGTTTCTCCTTTATCGGGAAAGATGACATATTACCTGCGGGAGACCATGAAAAGGGGAACACGGCAAGAAGTGATGCCGTAACTTAACGGAAATAGATGGGAACAAAGTGTACTCTGGAAGGGAATACGTACCCGTAACTTGTGTAAGTCCAGTGACCTGCCCTAACAAACCGGGCAAAATGATACTCCTTCGTCCAGACCAAGACTTTAACACTTACCAGTATGAGTTTATTAGAGATTTGCAATAATTGTCAAGGAATCCCCGTGTATTACGGGGTAATTATTTAGCTTTCGTCATCCTGCTCGGGCTCCTCCGGTTCTTCCCCTGATTCCGGCTTTGCCTTCTTCTGCCACCAGACTTTCAATCGGGAGAGCACCTGCTTTTCGTACCCGAACTTGCCGGGTGTGTAAAACTTCTTGCCCTTGAGAGCATCGGGCAGGTGCTGCTGGTCCACGAAATGGTCGGGTTCGTCGTGGGCGTATTTGTAGCCTTCGCCGTAGCCCATTTCCTGCATCAGCGGCGTTACCGGATTGCGCAGGTGCAGCGGTACCGACTCACTGGAACCCCCCTTGATTTCCTCGCGGACCTTGTTGTAGGCCTCGTAGAGCGAGTTGCTCTTGGGGGCGGTCGCCAGGTAGACCGCCGCCTCGGCCAGGGCCAGGTTGCCTTCGGGCATACCGATGAAGTGGACCGCCTGCTGGGCCGCCATGGCCACTACCAGCGCCTGCGGGTCCGCCATGCCGACGTCCTCCGAGGCGAAACGTACCATGCGGCGGGCAATGTACAGGGGGTCTTCCCCCGCTTCCAGCATCATGGCCAGCCAGTAAATAGAAGCGTCCGGGTCCGAGTCCCGCATCGATTTATGCAGCGCGGAGATAAGGTCGTAGTGCTGCTCTCCCGCCCGGTCGTAGAGCACGGCCCGCCGCTGTAGGGCGTCTTCGATAATCGATAGTGTAATCAGGCGCTCGCCCTCGGTGTTGGGCGTCGTGTTCTGGGCGGCCGTCTCCAGCGTGTTGAGGGCTACCCGCGCGTCGTGGTTGGACATGCCGATGAGATGGCTCATGGCGTCGGGGGCCAGCTTGGCGTTCAGCTCACCGATGCCCTGGAACTTGTCCATCAACGCCCGGTGAATCAGTATCTGGATTTCATCTTCGCTGAGGGGCTTGAGCGGCAGGACGCGCGTGCGGGAAAGTAGGGGTGAAGTTACTTCGAACGAGGGATTTTCCGTGGTGGCGCCGATGAGGGTAACGGTGCCGTCCTCGACGTAGGGCAGAACGGCATCCTGCTGGGTCTTGTTGAAGCGGTGAATCTCGTCGATGAAGAGGATCGTTTTCTGCATGTGCACCTTGCGCCGTTCCGCGGCCTGCTGCACTATCTTACGCAGGTCGTTGACGCTGGCGCT
The DNA here is from genome assembly GCA_030628245.1 of Dehalococcoidales bacterium. GTDB lineage: Bacteria > Chloroflexota > Dehalococcoidia > Dehalococcoidales > RBG-16-60-22 > JAFGPF01. The sequence continues at coordinate 324 of DAOVRI010000183.1, read as the reverse complement.
GACCGCGCTTATCGGACTGAAGTGAGCGCCGGTGCTGTTGGCGATGATATAGGCCAGGGTGGTCTTGCCGCACCCCGGCGGACCCCAGAAAATCATGGAGGGGATGCGGTCCGACTCTATGGCTCGCCGGAGCACCCGCCCCTTGCCAATGGCATGCTCCTGCCCGACGAATGTGTGCAGGTTGTTGGGCCTCATGCGGGTGGCCAGCGGGGCGTTCTGCATCTGTTGTTCCTGGTCCTTTTGTTCGAACATATCCATGCTCATGGCTTACCTTCCTGTATTAACGGCTGCTCCATGCCGGCATCGTCGAAAGGTATTCCCTGG
>DAOVRI010000132.1 GCA_030628245.1 Dehalococcoidales bacterium | reverse complement strand
GATTGAGTATCCCCAGCATGCTGAAAAGAAAAGCAAAGCCCAGTGCCACCAATATGTACATCGAAGACAATATCAACAAATTGGTTAGTGTCGCGATTATCAGTTCCATATAGCGCTATTTCCTTCTGGTGCCTGTACCGGCTTGTGCAAACCTATACCGGGGCAGGGGGTTGTAGCTCCCCCCACCCCGGTCGTATTACAGAATAAGGCCGTTTATTAGGGGATAATTCCGAGGTCTATCCAGCCGGCGGAAGTCTCAACGCCATCCTTGCATATCTGTACTGACTGGGGTGACGCAATGACATGTTTAATGCCGAATGTTTCCTCACCGCATATCTTCGCCGTTCCCCAGATGGTTTCCACTTCACCCATTTTCTCCAGCTCCGCTTTTACCACAGTCGGGTCAAGGCTCTGGCATGATTCGATGGCCTCTTTGAGAACCCACAGGCAGTTGGGCGCCGTCATCTCCAGCTGGTAATCCGCCCCGTACTGTTCCACCACCCTGCCGATAATTTCTTTGGCCAGGGGCGGCATATTCGGGTCGCCGGGGGTAAGGCCGATGGTGAATACGTCTTTCAGCGCTTCCGCACCGGTAATGGTCATAATTTGACTTATGCGCGCCGGCAAAGAGCCGCCGTAGGGCTTGTAGTTACCCGACTCTCGCAGGCCTTTGACGATGGCACCGATGTGCGGGACGAGGCCGTTCTGCATTAATATGGCATCGGCTTCTTCAATGGCGTTTAGTTTTGCCACAATAGGGCTGAAGTCCACCATCTCATTGGGATAGAGAACGGGGTCGCCGACAATGGACATTCCCTCTGCCGCCAGTAGTTTATCAAGTTTTGGAAGCAGGATTTGAGATGCCCCGTCATCCGGGGAGACAAAGGCTAGATTTTTGACATCGGGGTAGTTATCCCTGAAATACTTGATGACGGCAACGGATGTTAATATACTCCCGTTGCCGGCCATGAATGCGTAGGGTGTGCTCTCGTCCACTTCTCCCGGGGTGTTCACGCACCAGGTTATGAAGCGGAGTACTTGGTTCGGTTCGCATACCGTTCCCGCTGCTCCGGCGAAGAAGGCAGTTGGCCCTATGATGAAATCAGTTTCCCTGTCATAGACCAGCTTGTTAAGCGCGGCGGTGACGCCGTCCATGGTACTCTTGGTATCTTCCGCGATAAGCTCAACCAGATATTTCTGGCCATTAACCGTAATCCCGCCCTGCTCGTTAATTATGTCCGCACAAATCTGGGCTTGATTCAAGTCCGGGACTTCACGTACGGAGAAAAAGCCCGTCAGCCCCAGAGGCAGGCCGATGTTTAGGGTCTTGGCTTCAGCGGGTGCCGGTTCCTTACAGCCAACAACGGACAAAGCCACTATAACTGTAATTAGGACGATGCTGCAGAGTAGTAATAACCTTCCTTTTTTCATTGGAACCTCCTTATGAAATAAAAATTCCCCGACTAGTATAAGTCGTTTATATCACCCCATTTCTATCACCCCCCTGTTTGCCGTCTTTATTTAGAGTCGATTTTAATCTAACTATGTAATGTCATATAATAAATGTTGTAAAATAATATATAACTGAATTAAATAATAATATTGAGGTACTTTGGCTAGATATTACTAGATATGCTACTTTTTTGTCAAACGTCAAGGGCACGAGATTGCGCTATTTAGAGATGTTCAAATAACTTGTATAGCAATCACGGTGCCGCGTGCTTATCAGTGGACGCCGTGAAGCCATAAATTGACAATATATGAGCCCCAATTTACAATGCAGTGGAGTCAAAGATAATGGAGAATCTACCAGTATTTGCAATAAGTGTCGTCTCTGAAATGCTTGATGTGCATCCGGAGACTCTCCGTGTATGGGAAAAACATGAGGTAATTAAGCCGCGGAGGAGAAGCGGCAGGCGGTTTTATTCGGAGGCTGACTTGAAAAGGCTGCGATTCATTCAGGGCTTGATAGCAGAAGGCCTGAACCTGCCCGCAATAAGCCATTATCTGTTGCTCTACCCTTGCTGGCAATTGGACAGTTGCCCCGCCTGTATGCATCGCACCAAGCTTGTTGTGTGTGCCAAACCGTGCTGGAAAGAGAAAGACACTTACTGTCAAGCATACGGTAATGAGGACACTTGCTCCAACTGTGAATTTCGCAAAGAGTCAAAGGGGTCTAAAACGCAGTAATAGTTACCCAAGCAAAACAGTGAAAGGAGAATTGGCCTGATGTAATCTTTTAATTAATGTATTCCCGATACAACCATTGGTTTATTTATTGTGCCCATTTCACCGGGACTCTTAAGCTGGAAAAAATATTCTTAAAGGAGGTTAATGTGAGACCGCTTCAAACTGATTTATCCATATATAGCAAATTGAATCTTGAGAAGGCGCCCGTAGCTGTCAAGTTCCTGCCCACCAGACCGGAAGGGATTAAGCAGCTAGAAAAGGAGCTGTCTTTCTGTGAAATGCTCAAAGAAGCGCAGGAAAGGGGAACCCCGTTTTACTTCGCTAAAGAGAATGAGACTTGCCTGGGAACAGCGCTATTGGGAATGGAGGATATGCCCGAATTCGCCGAGGCAGGAGAAATAGGGATTAAACTTGAAATTTTTCAGGAGGCGCGGGCTAACAGCAACCTCTATCCACACCTTCCCATACTACCGAGGGGTATCGTTAACTATGTCGCTTTCTCTACGTTAGATAAATTGGAATTCGAGCCGGACCTCTTGGTTCTTCTGACCAATGCCAACCAGGCGGAAATCGTATTGAGGGCAATGAGCTATACGACCGGCGAGCTACGGGAGTCCAGGACAACAGGTGTACTGGGATGCGCCTGGATTTACCTTTATCCGTACCGAAGCGGCAAAGTGAATTACACGGTTACCGGGTTGGCCTTTGGTATGAGAGCCAAAGAGGTATATAAAGAGGGACAGATACTTATATCTATCCCTTATAACTGGATACCGATTATAGCGCAAAACCTGAAGGAAATGAAATGGGTTCTTCCGTCATACACAGAGGGCAGGGAGAAGTTTTTAATACGGGAGCGAGAGAACATAGAGGCATTAAGAAAAGAGACTGAGAATGCCTGAACAAGTATAAAACAGAATTAACAGATTACAGGTATCTGAGCAATCTTTGATAGCAAACATGAGAGCTGAACCGAGAATGTAGCCCTGTTCTTGCCAAATCAGGTGCTCATCCTTATCGTTCCTTGCTTTCACTATGCTTTGTATCACTGCTTTATCGTAGATGAAGAGTTCCTGCCCCCCCAAGAAATCAGTCCAATATTAATGTTAGACTGATATAAATATGATCTGCTCCCCAGATACTGGGCTATCCATAGTGTGAGTTTTTCGGGATGGTGAAATTGTGGAGAAAGAACAAGTTTCCATGCGACAGGCTTAGGCCATCGAATCCATGGCGGCTGAGAATTGGAAACTTCTTGCAATGGTTCTGCTACGAAAGAGGTTATTATATTTAAAAACCGGCTAGATTTTCTTCTGTAGCCTAGCAGGGTGCCGAAAAAGTCCCCGTAGCACCCCCGCTAGGTTCAAATCATTGAAGGATGCTGAGTCTGGTTTGAAACTTTCTGCCCCCATTGTTAAAATCAATATCCGTTCTTCTGTCAAAGTTGGGGGGAGCTCACGATTCAGCAATTCACCTTTTAGCTTCCCATTCAAAATTGGGTTGACAGCAGACGTTTCCTAGATTATGCTTTAATGAAAATATTTCGGAAGAAACATGGTCAAATTGTTTGTCCGATAATACCTACATGTAACAAAATAGTATAATTGTTACTTCTGAAGAATTTTTATTGCGCATGATCCTGTAAGGAACCAAACCAAATTGCAATGAAGAATTAATAGACTATAGATATAATCTACCGGGGATTCTGGATGCTATGTTTACCCAGTTTATCGTAATTCGAAGGGCAGGGTGCCAACAGCTTTGACTGTGGGTATTCTCTTTTTCCAGTCTAACATTATTTCTGGACTCCTTTTTAGGGGGCAGGTCATACCGGACGCAAGATATTGATGGGGTGCATGGACAATCCGGGGAGAAACCCCGATCACCATCTACCACTCTGGAAATCTGTCCTGAGTTAACTTATAATACGAAAAATAAGAAAGGAAATTATAAATGGGTGAATACGACAAATATATCTGCACGGAACTCCACAAAAGGCACATGTTGCCCGGCCCCACCCCGGAAGAAAGGGATAAGCTTGCGGCCGAGGGCTTGCGCATAAGCATGGAGCATGTCCTCTGGATTGACGACGATGTTATCCCGGGCGCCTACTACGGAGAATCTACCTGGATCTGGCCTCAGTCCTACCCGAACCAGATATCCTGGGAGGAACTAATGAAGCGAGGGTTAAAAACTCCGACAATGTTCCCCCATGCCCACGACTTCCCCGAACTGCTCTCCTGGTGGGGCACCGACCCGGACCACCCGGAGGACACCAGCACTATGGGGATGCTGATGGAGGACGAAGAAATCCCCCTGGATAGAAGCTGGGTCGCCTACATCCCGGCCGGTATGCCGCACATGCCAACGAGGGGCCCGGGTGGCAGGGTCTCCAGCAGGCCCGTTTGCCACTGGACCTCCGGACCGGGCGGCGTGTACACGAGAGAAAAAGATAACACGGCCGCGGAAACGAGCCAGAAAAAAGTGAAACCTGAAACGGGCGAGACTAAAACTGGCGAAAAGAGTAACGCGAAATACATCGTCTATGGTAGTGAACCCCACGCAAAGAAGCCAGCTTACATGCGCGAGACCGACCCCAGATACACGCGCCCCATGGCCTACATCGACGAGGAGGTCATTCCCGGTGCCGAGTTCGGCTGTGATACGAGATGGCTCCTGCCGGGCGAAAAGTCAAAAGCGGGCCAGCTGATGATGGACGCACATACCTTGCCTCATGGCACGTCCATCGTTTTCAACGCTATGAACTACGACGACATCACCGACCTGTGTGCCGAAGTCGAGCTCTGGATCGGTGGCGAGAAGCATATTATCAATAAAAGCTTTGGTGCTTATATTCCACCCGATGTGGAGCAAGGCCCGCTGATCATCCGCAATATCACCAACCCAATATTCTTCATGATGTCCCACCCCATTGGTGAAGGTATTAAAAAATACCGCGGTAAATAACATCACGGTGGCATG
>DAOVRI010000054.1 GCA_030628245.1 Dehalococcoidales bacterium | reverse complement strand
GTGAAAGCCCTCATCGGCTGGGGAATCGATACCAGCGTCTACCGCGACCTGGTATACAAATACTGGGGTGCCTACCCTTACGAGTTTCACGCCTGCACGGAGGCTGGCATCATCGCCGTGCAGAGCTGGACCCGGCGCGGCATGACTTTTATTCCGCACTCCAACTTCTTCGAGTTCATCCCGGAGGCCGAGTGGCTGAAAAGCCGGTATGACATTTTTTACGAGCCGCGTACCGTTCTTCTTCCCGATGTTAAGCCCGGCGAGCGGTACGAACTGGTCATTACCAGCTTCTACGGGATGCCTTTCGTCCGGTACCGGCTGGGTCACCTCGTCCGCATCGTGGCTTTAGAGGATGAAGAAGCGGGGATTCAGCTGCCCCAGATGGTCTTTGAGGCCAGAGCGGACGACCTGATTGATATTGCCGGTTTCACCAGGGTGAGTGAAAAAACGGTTATGCGGGCAATTGCCGGCTCCGGCGTAAATTATGAGGACTGGATAATACGCAAAGAAACCCGGGAGGGCAAGCCGACCCTTCACCTCTATATTGAACTCAATGGCGGCAACGGGAAGGCGGACCTGGCGTCGGTTCTTCATGGCGAGTTGATGAAAACGGACCCGGGCTATCACGACCTGGCTGCCATGATGGAAATGCGGCCGCTGGAAGTAACGGTGCTCCGTCAGGGTACCTTTAAGGACTACTACCGGGAAAAGCAGGAGAATGGCTCGGAACTGGCGCAGCGAAGGCCACCGAGAATGAACACCCCGGATGACGTCGTCGAAGAACTCCTCATTCTGGGAGGCAAACGGATGGTGCACGTTGCTTAAGGACAATATGTTTTATCGGAGAACACCTATGGATTCGGAGAACCGGGTTTGAATACGTATTTGCTGATACCCTTAATCGAAGTGATATTCTGCCTGGGACTGCTGGTAGTCCTGATGATTAGCGGCAAACGCCATATTGCCCGAAGGCCTTTCTCGGTGTTCCTGTTTTTCATGACGCTGTGGGGCTTTCTCATCTTCATGATGCGCGCCAGCCCTGACATGACGGACGCTTTATTGTGGGAAAAGTTCGTGTTCTGGGCGATTCTGAGCGCCTCGCTGTTTTTCTACCGGTTTACCGTTTCCCTTACCGGTGCCAGGCCGAATAAGTATTTTATATACCCGCTGTATATTTCTTATTTTGTGGTACTGGCCCTGATTCCGACGGGACTGGTGGTCAACGGTATGCAGGTGATGTGGTACGGCAAGGCCCCCATCATCGGGCCTCTTTTCCCTCTTTACGTGCTCTGCGCCTATGCGCCCCTCGTGCGCAGCGCTATGTTGCTGGCAAGGCACTTCCGGCGTACCCGGATTATCGATGAAAGAATTCGCGCCCAGTATATCATCGTCGGCGTCGGCGCCATGTTTATCGGCGCAACTACCGACTATCTGCCCGTTCTGGGCGTAAATATGTATCCCCTGGGTATCATCGGCAATATCCTGTTCTGCTTGATAGCAACCACGGCCATGCTGCGACACAATCTCCTGGAAATGAAAGTAGTCGTACGAAAATTGGCGACCTATTCGCTGACGAGCGTGCTGATTTTCGGGGTATTCGGCAGCCTTATCTACCTGTTGAGCCATTTTTTCCGGGATTTCATGAGCCCCGTATCCCTGACGATAACCATTGTGGCTGTTTTTATCGCCGCTTCGATATTTCAACCGGTACTTTCCCGTTTACAGCATATGGTCGACAGGTGGTTTTTCCGGGAAAGGTTTGCCCATATCCTGACCCTGAGACGGTTTAATCAGGAAATTAAAGGCGACCTCGACCTGGAGCAGCTGTCTTCATCGCTGGTCACAGCGGTAGCCAATGGAATGCAGAGCCAGGGCGTTTACCTGCTCCTGCCTTCGCCGGCAAACGGTAATTACTCCATCTATATGTACTCTGGCCGGAAGAGCCAGGGGCGACTGCATTTTTCAGCCAGCAGTCCGCTCGTAGCTACCCTGAAACAGCAGCACAATATCGTCGATATCACTGATCTGGATGTTATTCCATCGCTCATCAGCCTCACGGCCTATGACCGGCAGACCCTGGAGAAGAACGGTATTGAGCTTCTGGTGCCCTTGAAGAACAATGGGCATCTGGCCGGTATGCTGCTCCTCAGCGGCAGAGTACCGGATGAACCCTACTCGAAGGAAGAGAGACAACTGCTGGAGATGGTTGGGGCTGACGTGGCGGTCAATATCGATAACGCCAATCTCTATGAGAACATGAAGCAGAAACACGGCGAGCTGCAAAAGGCAATGGATGGCGTTATCCATGCCGTATCTCTGGTGGTTGAGACGAGAGACCCGTACACCGCCGGCCATCAACGGCGGGTGGCGGAACTGGCGCGGGCTATCGCTAAAGAAATGGGGCTCTCCGAGTGGCAACAAATGGGGATTCATGTCGCCGGGCTTCTCCACGATATCGGCAAGGTAGCCGTACCGTCCGAGATTCTCAGCAAGCCCGGTAAAATAACCGAAAACGAATTCAGTATTATTAAGAACCACTGCCAGGTCGGCTACGAAATCCTGCAGAGGATAGATTTCCCTTGGCCGGTTACCAGGGCGATTCTCCAGCACCACGAAAGACTGGACGGGTCCGGTTATCCCGAGGGCCTGTCTGGAGAAGATATCATCCTTGAGGCCAGAATTCTGGGCGTGGCCGATGTCGTTGAGGCCATGTCGTCACACCGGCCTTACCGGCCGGCCCTCGGCCTGGATAGCGCCCTTCAGGAAATATCGCAGGCAAGGGGTATTCTCTACGACACCGAAGTGGTGGATGCCTGCCTGGCTCTACTGAAGAAGAACGAGCCCAAGTTCGAGCGGATAATGGCGGCCGCCGCCACCCATACCGATTACGCGCTGGAAGCGGTAACAAATTAAGAAGTTGATAACGGGCGGTTCTAATATAGGCAGAGTCGCCGTATAGATAAAACGATAGTAAAGGAGGTAGTTAATGAAATGAAAAAGAGGATGTTATTTATCAGCCTGGCGCTGGTACTGGTCCTGACAGTGCTGATTCCCGGCGCGGCACTGGCGGCAAAGTCGCAGCCGTTTTACGCGGCTGGTGCGATTACCGGTATTGAGGATACCGTGGTTGGCGAAAATGCCTTCCCGGCAGGTGAAAGCGGCAGGTGGAGAGTAATCGACCGTGAAATCACGGGGCAGCTATCCGGAGATGTCAGTGGCGACTTTGTTATGAACTACAGAGCCAATGTCGAGCTGGCGACCCAGGCCGGCAACCTGCACGGTAATCTGGTGGTGGACGACGCTAGCTTTAAGGTCAATGGTAAAATACAGCCGCTGGAAATGGTCCCGACGCCTCTTGGCATCGACCTGCCGAAGCTGACTATTACCGGTCACTGGAACCTGGACGGCAAAGGCCCGGGAAACGGTGATTTTGAGGCATGGGTTATCTTCGTACCCGATGAGTATGGCCATGTCGTGATGATTATAGCCAGCTCATTTATCATGGAAGGTAAATAGTAGCTTAAAGCTACCGTAAGTAAAGCACTGGGAATCCCGGGGTGGAGGTTCTCCAGCCGCTATACCGTCGCCCCGGGGGCAACGGGCAGTAACAGCGTGGCGCCGGGCTGGCGTTGCAGGTAAGACCTCGTGTACGTCGCCGGGAAGGAATAAATCACCTGTACTTTGCGGTGCTCCTTACAGAACAGGAATACGCCCACGACCTGGGGCTTCGTCCCGAATGGCCCGATGACCATGTTGAATGAGTCCTTGGTCTCATCGTAAATGGCTTCCAGTACCGTCTTGACGGCGTAAGGATTATCCGCCGGCACGTCTCTAACCTCTACCGATGACTTCGAGAGCAGGTCGGCATTGTTCTGCCGGGCGTATTTAAGGTAATCGGGATTGCCGGTACGCGGGGGATTGGTTATCAACGCAATTGTCCTGGCCGGGTTATACTGCTTCCATATCGCCAGGGCCCGCTCCGGCTCGAATCCGAGGAATATAACCAGCGCCGTTTCCTTGTCCATGGCGGGGCTGCCGAAGTAATTGGGCATGGTGGTAATCTGCTCGATGCCGCGGGTCAACTTGGTGGGCAGGTATCGCTGGGTGGTGTGAAGCAGGCGCGGTATGCCCAGTTCCCTTTCTATTACCAGGAAGTGTAATAGTTCCAGCAGGTATATCTTGGTAAAGCCGCTGATATCGACGGTAACAAAGGGCCCGCCGTCGGTATTCAGTTTGCACTGTTTCAGGATATTCGCCATCTGCTGTATCCCGTCCACGGGGTTTTCCCGCTGGCAGGAAATGACGAAGATACCCTCCGTGGTCTTTTTCCGCAGCTCGGTTTGAAGTCGGAACATGTTCTTTTCTACCTGTTTCTTATAGAGGGGTTCCTCGACGTTAAAGATGACGGCATACTTCGTCAGGAAGTCGACACCCATGGTAGCAGAACTGGAAAGGCACCTCTCTTCAAAGCTGGAGGAACAGATGAAAAGGTCGTCGGCGCCGCGAGTATTTAACCTGGGCAGTGATTTAATCTCCGTTGGTTCCGTAACCGCGTTCATTGCTACCTCCATTGAGGTTATCTTTTATTGCAGTACGATATATTTACTGACACTATAATCAGGTTATGGCATGTTGTCAATGTTCTTTTCGTGAGCATCTATGGCCGTGCCTCTTATCCCCGTCCGGCAGGTAATTCAGCATAATCATGGTATCTTAGCTATTCTTTAACAATTTTTATGGTATAATTAAGGTAATAAAGGGATGGTTTCTTAAATAGAGGCGTAGTATGAAATCGAGTTGGAAGCGTAATAGTTTAATATACATCGTAATTTTACTGGCGGCTATCCTCCTTTTTTCCTTCCTGATGCCGGGCTCCAGTGAACCGGAAGAAATCCCGCTGAGTCAGGCTATCACCATGTCACAGAACAAGGAGATAAGCGAGATTATGGTTGACGAGGAAACGCTGCTCATAACTACTCTCGAAGGGAAAGAGCTGGAAACAGCCATAGGTAATCTTACCGTGGTTGACCTCCAGGAACTCGGACTTAAACTCCCTGACGGTGGTTTTGAAATAAAAGCATCGGGTGGGATTAACTGGGGCGGACTGCTGATAAACTTCTTACCGCTTCTGATTTTTGGGGCGCTGCTGTTCTTCCTGTTCCGGCAGGCGCGTGGGGCTAACAGCCAGGCCATGAGCTTCGGCCGCAGCCGGGCACGGCTTTTCCCGGCCAACCGGGCCACGGTCACCTTTGCCGATGTCGCCGGCGTGGAAGAAGCCAAGCAGGATATGCAGGAAGTGGTGGAATTCTTGAAGGCGCGGGAGAAGTTCCAGACTCTGGGAGCGCGTATCCCCAAAGGCGTGTTGCTCATAGGGCCCCCCGGCACCGGCAAGACGTTAATGGCCAGGGCGGCAGCCGGTGAAGCCGATGTTCCCTTCTTCTCCATCAGCGGCAGTGAGTTTGTCGAAATGTTTGTCGGCGTCGGCGCCTCCAGGGTGCGCGACCTTTTCGACCAGGCCAAGCGTAATACACCATGCCTTATCTTTATTGACGAGATTGATGCCGTCGGCCGCCAGCGCGGCACCGGACTGGGTGGCAGCCACGACGAGCGCGAGCAGACACTCAACCAGATTCTGGTGGAGATGGACGGCTTTGATACCAATACCAGTGTTATCGTTATCGCGGCTACCAACCGACCGGATATCCTCGACCCCGCTTTGCTCCGTCCCGGCCGCTTCGACCGGCGGGTAATGTTGGACCTGCCAGATATCAGCGGAAGGCTGGCGATTCTCAAGGTGCACACCAACGGTAAACCGCTTGGCAGGTCAGTTAATCTGGAAACTCTGGCCAAGGGGACGGTAGGTTTCAGCGGTGCCGACCTGTCCAATCTGGTCAATGAAGGGGCCATTCTGGCAGCCAGGCGTGATAAGAAGTCCATAGGTATGGAAGAGCTTGAGGAGTCCGTGGACAGGGTGATTGCTGGTCCCGAGCGGAAGAGTCGCAAGATAAACCCCGAGGAAAAGGAAGTCATTGCCTATCACGAAGCCGGACACGCCCTCGTGGCCAGGATACTGCCCAACGCTGACCCGGTGCATAAAATCTCCATAGTGGCTCGTGGGATGGCTCTGGGCTACACCAAACAGATGCCGGCGGAGGACAGGTATCTGCACACTCGCTCTCAATACAAAGATAGTCTGGCCACTTTGCTGGCGGGTCATGCAACTGAGGAAATAATCTTTAATGAGAGAACAACCGGGCCGGGTAGCGATATTGAGGTTGCAACCGATCTTGCCAAAAGGATGGTAACCTCCTATGGCATGAGTGATAAGCTAGGGCCGCGAACCTTCGGGAACAAGCAGGAGATGGTCTTCCTCGGCCGTGAAATCTCCGAGCAAAAGGATTACAGCGAGAGAACATCCTTGGAAATTGACCGGGAGGTTAACAGACTTATTAATGAAGCCTACAGCACAGCCATAAAAGTGCTGACCGATAACCGGTCGAAACTCCAGGCTCTTGCCGAGAAGCTGATTAAATGCGAGACTCTCGAGGGTAAGGAACTGGAGAAAGTATTTGAGAAACTCGCCGTTCCGGGGCCTAAAATTAAGGTTAAGAAAACGACCATACCGGCACCGGTGAAACCCGTCGCCGAAGGCGAGAGGGTAGCCAAACCTAAGAAAGTCCCGGCGGTACCCAGGCTCGTCCCGAAACAGACGCCAGCCCCATCTGATTAGAAATAGTCTGGGTATAGCTATACTGTCATATTTAGGTCAGTGTTTCTTCACATTCTGAGGTCAGCATGATTCAAATCACGGATAAGCCTATATCCCCGGAACTGGTGGTTAACCAAGCCGCGACACCCGGTAGCGGTTGCGTGGTGACCTATGTCGGCCTGATTCGTGATAATTCCCGCGGCAAGCCGGTCCTTTCGGTAGAGTACGAGGATACCGACGGTAAGGCCGGGGACAGATTGAGGGAAATAGCCGGGGAGATAAAGCAGAGGTGGCCGGTAAATAACGTGGCCATTTACCACCGGGTAGGCAAGCTGAAAGTAGGCGATATCAACCTCGTGGTGGCGATAGCGGCAGCTCACCGTGAAGAAGGACTGGCGGCCGTTCAATTTGCTATTGACCGTTTTAAAGAGAAACTACCGACCGCCAAAAGAGAGACCTACCAGGACGGCAGTGTGTGGACGGGGGAGTAGAGTCGGCTTAAGGCGCTAAGTTCCCTGCTTGATAACGTACTCGGCCAGAGCATACAACGACTGACGGCTGACAGTATCCGGAAGTAGATTCAGATTCTGGCAGGCCTTTTTACAGTATTCCGATGCTGTTTTATAGCAGTCGTCAATAATCGTGGAGTTGAGTACCATTTCAATCGCTTTAGCCAGGTTGCTTTTATCTCCGGTCTCGAACAGTCTTGCGACCGGGTTATTGTCCGGGTAGCGTTCCAGGAGCAGCATGGCCGGCAGCGTGAGCGTACCCTGGGTCAGGTCCGAGCCCACCGGCTTGCCCATGGCTTCCTCGGTGCTGGTGAAGTCCATGATGTCGTCAACGATTTGAAAGGCGATGCCCAGGTTGTCGCCGTAACCTTTCATTACCGTCACTGCCTCTTCCGGCGCCTCGCATAAAATGGCGCCCGACTGTGTTGAAAGGGAGAACAGGGAGGCGGTTTTATTGTAGATACGCTGGAAGTAGTTTTCGCGACTCTGGTTCAACCTGAATGCCCCGCGGAACTGGCCTATTTCGCCGTTGGAAATGGTCGCCAGGGTCTGTGAGAAGAGCTTGATGACACGAAGCGTCTGGGTGTCCGCTACGGACTCTCCGGCCTTGGCGAACAGGTAGTCGCCCATGAGTATGGCTATCTCGTCGCCCCATATGCTGTTAATCGTGGCCTGGCCCCGGCGTGTTAAAGCCTTGTCGATGGCATCATCGTGGATGAGGGTGGCGGTATGCATCAGCTCGACGGAAACCGCCATCGACAGCAGGTAGGCAAGGTTATACTCGTAGGACTTGCCGGAAAGCAGGGTGAGCGCCGGCCTGATTCCCTTGCCGGTTTCCTTGACCACGTAGCTCAGCTGTTCCGCCAGCCAGGCATAATCAACATGGCTGATGGACTTCAACGTGTCCCTTACCCTGATTAAATCTTTCTGAACGGGTGCGTAAATCTGCCTAAGTTCCAATGCGTTTTGTCTCCTCGTCTATGATACTCTCGTCGAGTTTGGTAAACAGGGGCTGCGGTTCCCGCAGTTTCTGGCCCGGCGGCAGCGATTGCGGTTGCCAGCCATAGTCTTCTACATTTCCATCAAAACCGAGATACTCATGCACTTTCTGGGAGCTGAAGGGCAGGAAGGGGTACATGGCTGTCTTCAGGCAGGAAATGGCGTAAAGAGCTACATACAGGGAATCAGCCGCCGCCTGCCTGTCCTCCTTAATCATTTTCCATGGGGATTTTCTATCAAGGTATTGGTTTGTTTCCTGAGCAAACATCATAATATTCGACAACGCTTGTTTAAAATTGCATTTGGATAGACGGTAACCTGCTTCTCTGAAAAGATAATTTTTAGCATCTTCGATTACACCCCCGCTCATATCTTGGCCGGCTGGTTGGATGTCTATTATAATATGGTCTTTACTCAAGTTCTTATCAAGGTCACCGAGATATTCGCGAATCTCGATATATTTACTATGTTCCGGCACACACCCGTCGAAATTACGGTAGACGAAGGTCAGTACCCGGTTCACCAGGTTGCCGTAGGTGGCCACCAGCTCGTCGTTATTGCGGCGGACGAACTCGCGCCAGGAAAAATCGGTATCGCTGGTTTCCGGCATATTGATGGAGAGTATATAGCGCAGAGGGTCGGGGTCATAGCGTTCTAGATAGTCGGGCAGCCAGACCGCCCAGTTCCTGCTGGTGGAAATTTTCCTGCCTTCAATCGTCAGGAACTCGTTGGCCGGCACGTCGTGGGGCAGGGCCAGGCCTTCGTAACCGAGCAACATGGCCGGCCAGATAAGGGTGTGGAAGGGGATATTATCCTTGCCGATGAAGTAATAGCTCTTGCCGTCGCCCTGCCAGAAGTCGCGCCACTTCTCCGGTTTCGCTTGAAGCTTTGCCCACTCCTTGGAGGCCGAGAGGTAGCCGATAACGGCTTCAAACCAGACATAGATGCGCTTATCTTCGAAGCCTTCGACCGGCACCGGCACGCCCCATTCGATATCTCTGGTAATCGCTCTATCCCTGAGTCCTTCTTTCAGGTAGCGCGTCGTCAGACCGTAAACATTCGGTTTCCATTGACCCTGCTTCTCCACCCACTTTTCCAGCCTGTCCTGGAAGTCGCTCAGCTTCAGAAAAAAGTGCTCCGAGTCTTTTAATACCGGGGTGGTACCGCAGACACGGCAGCGGGGGTCTATCAATTCCGTGGGGTTCAGCGGCTTGCCGCAGACTTCACACTGGTCGCCCCTGGCCCCGGAAGAATTACAGGAGGGACAAACGCCTTCGACATAGCGGTCAGGCAGGAAGCGCTGACACTTCGGGCAATACAACTGGGACACGGTGTTTTTATACAGGTAGCCCTTTTGAAGCAACTTCAGGAAAATATCCTGCGCCACCTCGGCATGGTTCTCGGTGCCGGTAGTGGTGAACAGGTCGAAGGTAATACCCAGCTTCTGCCAGCAGTCGAGGAACTCTGTCTGGTAAAAACCGGCTATCTCCGCCGGGGTCTTGCCTTCCTGTTCGGCTTTAATGGTTATCGGGGTGCCGTGCTGGTCAGACCCGGATACCATAAGAACATCGTTGCCTCTGGTTCGGTGGTAGCGGGCAAAGATATCCGCCGGTAGATAGCATCCGGCAATCTGTCCCAGGTGAAGCGAGCCGTTGGCGTATGGCCAGGCGACCCCGATGAAAATTCTCTCGCTCATACTAAATGCCTTGAGAGGGGTAAGATAACCGGCCTAGAAAAAGGTCAGCACCCGCTCACCTTTCTCTTCTTTGTAGTGAGCGTAGCCTTTTTTGAGGCAGCACTCAAGGCAGTAGCGCCGGGTATCGCCCTCCTCATCCTCGACGCCGTCCTTCTCGTTGACGGCCAGGTAGCGGGCGGGGTAGGGGATGGGTTTCTGGCACTCATCACATTTTATTTCGCCTAAAGATATACAGCCGCGACGCATTTGTCATCTCCTCTATAAGTATTAACACGAATCCTTTTCTCTGTCCCAGACCTTGTCCAGCCTGAGCCAGGC
>DAOVRI010000076.1 GCA_030628245.1 Dehalococcoidales bacterium | reverse complement strand
GGGCAAGATAGCTACCGGCATCCAGGAAGTCAAGCCGGAGAAGACTCCGCTGCAAAAAAGCATCAGCAAGCTGAGCCGGTATATTATCGGCCTTTTCCTCGGCATCTGTGTCCTGCTGGTAGTCGTCGGGCTTCTCAGGGGTATGGAATGGATGGAAATATTCCTGCTGGCGGTCGCTGCGGCTGTTTCGGCGATACCGGAAGGACTGCCGGCGGTGGTCACCGTGGTCCTGGCCATGGGCATGAGGATTATGGCGCGCCGTAACGCTATTATCCGCAAGCTGGTGGCGGTGGAGACGCTGGGGTCGGCCACGGTTATCTGCTCGGACAAGACCGGAACGCTGACTTTAAACCAGATGACGGTACGGCGGATTTTCGTCGGCGGTCGCTGGATTGATGTCACCGGCGAAGGTTATACGCCCGAAGGTGAATTCCACAGCGATGGCCGGAAGCTGGCCTTAGATAACGAACCGGCCCTGGAGCTGCATCTCAGGATAGGCGCCATCTGTAATGACGCCGTACTTACTATGGAAGACGAACAGTGCTACAGCATCTTTGGCGACCCTACCGAGGGCGCTCTGGTGGTGGCCGCCGCCAAGGCCGGGATGAACCGTGAAAAACTGGACAGGAACTTTCCCCGCCTCGATGAAATCCCTTTCCAGAGTGAAAAACTCTACATGGCCACCCTTCACCCGCATGATGCCGGGCGTGTCGCCTACGTTAAGGGGGCCACCGAAAAGCTCCTGTCCCTGAGCAGGTATCGTTACCGGGGGAGTGAAATCGTGCCTCTGAAAGAGTCTGATACTCAGGCTATCTTACAGGCCAACGACGCTATGGCCCAGAAAGCGATGAGGGTTATCGCCACCGCCTATGTCGAACTGCCCGGTGACCTGGAGGATCTTGAAGATGAACATCTCAGGGGTAATCTGGTATTTGTTGGCCTGTCGGGGATGGCTGACCCGCCGCGCGAGGAAGCGAAAGAAGCGGTGCGAGTCTGCAAGCAGGCCAGCATCAAGGTTATCATGATTACCGGCGATAACAAAGTTACGGCGGAATCTATTGCCCGCCAGCTTGACCTGCCGGAGGGTAAAGCGATAACCGGGAACGAGCTCCGCGAGATGAGCGACGAGGAACTGTCGGCGCAGGTGGAAACCGTCTCCGTTTTCGCACGAATCGAGCCGATACAGAAACTGAGGATAGTCAACGCCCTGAAAAGTCGGGGGCATATTGTCGCCATGACCGGCGACGGCGTTAACGATGCCCCGGCCTTAAAAACGGCCAATATCGGCATCGCCATGGGCATTACCGGCACGGATGTCGCCAAGGAAGCCTGCGATATGACACTGGCCGACGATAACTTCGCCTCAGTGGTGGCGGCGGTTGACGAGGGCAGGGCGATATTCAATCGATTAAGAAACGTTATCTTTTTACTGCTCAGTACGAACATCGGTGAGCTGCTGGCCCTGATTCTGTGTATTCTATTCATCGGCAAAGCGCCGCTGCTGGCGGTGCAGATTATCTGGGTCAACCTGGTTACGGATACGGCCTCGGCCATCCCGCTGGGACTGGAACCGAAGTCCGGCGATGAGCTCAAGCAGCCGCCCCGCCACCCCAGCGTGGGTATTCTCTTCCCCGGTCAGGTACTCCGCATCATTGCCATGGCGGTATATATGGGGGTCGGCATTACCCTGATTTTCAACTGGGCTCAGGCGAGAATGCCTCTTGACGAAGCGCGTACCCTGGCTTTTTGCACCATGGTTACCTTCGAGTGGTTCCGCGTTTTCAATGCCCGCTCGGACGAACTCTCCGTCTTCAAGCTGGGTATATTCCGTAACCGCTGGCTCGTGGGGGCCGTCTCGCTGGCGATAATGCTTCAGTTAGCCGTTGTCTATATCCCCTTCCTCCAGCAGGCTTTCCGCACCGTGCCTCTGGGTATAGACAGGTGGGGTATCGCCATACTTGCCGGCGGCAGCCTGTTTATTATCGAAGAGACCCGCAAAGCCCTGTTCCCCGAGCTCTTCAGTCTCGGCAAATGGCGGCCGGTGAAGTACCGCCGACTCCAGAAGCTGATGGTACGCTTGCGGAGCGGACGTAAGAAAAGTCGCGTTTAATAAAAATAGTATTATTATAAAGTCACGTTTACTACTTTAGTCACAGGATTATATAGGGACTTTTACTCACTCTGACAATCTTAACCTCACCCCCTTAATCCCCCTCTCCAATCAGCGAGACAGAACGAGCTCTACAGCCAATAAAAATTCAGGCTTTTTACCATGATTCTGGCTGGAGAGGGGTCAGGGGAGAGGTTGAGTCGTCAACTGAATGTGGAAGGACACGTATATAGTGTACCTTGACAGGTAGTGGCGCTTGAATTA
This sequence comes from Dehalococcoidales bacterium, assembly GCA_030628245.1. Lineage (GTDB taxonomy): Bacteria > Chloroflexota > Dehalococcoidia > Dehalococcoidales > RBG-16-60-22 > JAFGPF01. The sequence continues at coordinate 5,510 of DAOVRI010000076.1, read as the reverse complement.
CTCTACAATTAGATAAAGGCCGTGAATCAGGGAGGTGACGTCGATGGCAGAGATTCAGTGGAACAAGGAAAGATTATACAAACTCGTGCAATCTAAACTGGGCGACAGCCTGTTCATTGTCGTTTCCAACCGCGAACCCTACGTCCATACCATGTCCGGCGGCAAGATAAAATGCACCCGCCCGGTCGGCGGACTTACCGAGGCTCTCGACCCCGTTATGCGTGCCTCCGGGGGCACCTGGGTGGCCCAGGGCACCGGTGACGCCGACAGAAAGGTCGTTGACGAACGTAATCGGATAGCGGTGCCGCCGGAAAAGCCGGAGTATACCCTGCGCCGGGTGTGGCTGACCGAAGACGAGGTCGCCGGATTCTATCTCGGCTTCGCCAACCAGGCACTCTGGCCGCTGTGCCACGTTACCTTCACGCCGCCCGACTTCCGCGAGGATTGGTGGCATACTTATAAGAAAGTAAATAAGATTTTCGCCGATGCCATTATGGATGAGATAGGCGGCCGCAAGGCGGTGGTGCTGGTGCAGGACTATCACTTCGCCCTGCTCTCCGGCTATCTCAAGGAGCAGAATCCCGACCTGACCGTAGGCCAGTTCTGGCATATCCCCTGGCCCGCCTACGAGGTATTGCGCACCTGTCCCTGGCATGAGGAAATACTCGTCGGTATGCTCGGCAACGACCTCATGGGCTTCCATACCCGGTCGTTCTGCAATAACTTCATAGAGTCGGTGGAGCGCAGCCTGGAAGCCAGGACCGACCGGGAAAGTTCGGCAATAGTCCGCCAGGGCAACACGACTGTTGTGGAGCCTTTCCCCATCAGCGTGGACTTCGATAGCCTCTCCAGGCAGGCGGGGACAAAAGCCGTGGAAAATGAAATGGAGAACCTTACCCGGGAATTCAATCTTGAGGGCAAATACCTCGGCGTCGGCATGGACCGTATGGACTATACCAAGGGCATACCGGAGCGGCTCATGGCGCTGGATAAATTCCTGGAAGACAATCCCGAATACCGCGGCAAGGTGGTCTTCATCCAGGCGGGCATGCCCAGCCGCACCCAGATTGATACCTACCAGGAAATAGGGCAGAGGATTGACGACCTCATGAGCGGAATCAATGAGAAGTACGGCACCGACTCCTGGCAGCCGGTGATTCCGATGATGCGGCAACTGTCACGTGAAACCCTGAACGCTTTGCGCCGCCTGGCACGCTTCTGCGTGGTCAGTTCTCTCCACGACGGCATGAACCTGGTAGCCAAGGAATACGTCGCGGCCAGGGTCGACGGCGACGGTATCCTAATCCTGAGCAGGTTCACCGGCGCGGCTGTGGAGATGCAGGATGCCCTGCTCATCAATCCCTACGCAATCAGCGAGTTCGCCGGGAAGATTAAAGAGGCTATCGAGATGCCGGAAGCTGAGAGGCGGCGCCGCATGAAGAATATGCGTGAAATCGTGGCCGGTAATAACATCTACCGCTGGGGTGGCTCTATGGTCTCCAGACTTATCTCGATAGCGGGGGTCTAGTGGAGCACCTTTTTCAGTCGTGGCAGGCTTTCTCGGCCGATTGCCGGGCGGCGTCCCATGTCCTGCTCCTCTCCGACTATGACGGCACCCTCACTCCTATTGTCGGCCGGCCGGAGGACGCGGTACTGTCGCCCGGGGTCAGGGATAAGCTCTCGGGCCTGGCGCGGAAACCCGACTTCAGCGTGGGCATCATCAGCGGGCGTTCCATGGCGGATTTAAAGTCCATGGCGGCTATCGGAGGTATTTACTATGCCGGGAACCACGGACTGGAAATAGAAGGCCCCGACCTTAATTATGTCAGTCCGCAGGCCGAACTCGCCCGGTCCGCGATGAAAGACCTGGCCGGGCAGCTGGCGGCGGCGCTGGACGGCATCGCCGGGGTTATTATCGAGGACAAGGGACTGAGCCTGAGCGTTCACTATCGGCTGGTGAAAGAAGAGGAACAGGATGTCGTGGCTGGGACCTTTCAAAGGGTTACGTCGCCTTTAGCCGATGAAGGTAAAATTAGAATTACCTCGGGCAAGAAAGTTATGGAGGTCAGGCCGCCGATTGACTGGCATAAGGGTAAGGCCGTGGAGTCAATCAGACGCGAGATTATGTCGCTGCTCAAGCTGGAACGGGTGCTGACCGTCTATCTGGGTGACGATACCACCGATGAAGATGCCTTTAAAGTTCTTCACCGTCCGGAAGGGTGGAGCGTCTTCGTAGGCCGGGAGAATCCGCCGTCCGCCGCTGACTACTATTTAAATTCAACAGATGAAGTAGAGGAATTCCTGTCCCGGCTGCTCGAACTGAGATAGATGAATACCTTAAACTTTTCTATTTGATGTAATTTATTACGTCTTTGCTTTTCGGCGGTACCGGCGGTTCAATGTCTTTATATCCCAGCGCTATCGCTATGATAAACTTATAACCTTCCGGGATTCCCAGCTCCTTCTTTACTTCGCCGGCTTTTTCCGATTCGAACAGGGCGCTGGCCATTCCGATAATGCATGAGCCTATGTTTAGAGATTCGGCCGCCAGGGCGATATTCTCCGCCGCCGCCCCGCAATCGAAATTCGTAAACATGGCTTTCTCATCCGCCGTAACAATAACCACGGTCGGGGCTTTGTAAAAGACGTTAAAATCGGGGCTTTCAGCTCTTTCTACGAAGAAGCTAATGCTGGACTTCAGCAGGTATTGCTTTGTCGTGTCCGTAATCTTATCAAGCGTTTCCCGGTTTTGTATCACCGTGAAGTGCCATTTCTGCTGGTTCATGGCGCTGGGCGCATACACGGCAGCTTCCATTATTGCCTGCAATTCCGCGTCGCCTATCTGCTCCGCTTTGTATTTCCTGATACTCCTTCTATTTTTAATTGCCTTTAAAGTCTCATTCATATTAGATAATCAACCTTCCTTTTACTGGCCACACTATTTGTTAAAGGCGATACATACATCATCGGGACAGGACCTGGCTATCTTTCGCATGTAATCGGCCGTCTCTTCTGGCATGGCTGAACTTATATAGATACCCGAGCCCATTTCAAACCCGGCGATGGTTGTCAGCCTAGGCAGTATCCTGATATGCCAGTGGTAGTACGGGTCATTCTCATCCACTGTCGTGGTGCTGTCGATAACCAGGTTGTAGGCGGGATTATTCAGCCCCTGATACAGGCAGAAGACAATGTCCTTCAACACCTGGGCCAGCTCGTTAAAGTGGGTAGCCGGAAACAGGCCGAAGGAAGCGTGGTGCATCTTGGGAAGAATCCAGGTCTCGTAGGGTACGTGCGAGGCGTACGGGTGGACGATGAGAAACTCCCTGGTCTCGGCCACAACCCGCCTGTCTCCCTTATCCAGGTCCCAGGCAATCAAGTCGCAGTAGAGGCACCTGCCCAGGTCGGCATAATAGTCAAGGGCAACATCGAACTTGCGGTGGTAGTAGGGAGCCATGATGGGTGTCGCTACCAGCTGCGAATGGGGGTGTACCAGGGATGTCCCGGCCGCCCAGCCGACGTTTTTAAATATAGTGATGTGCCTGATTTCCCGGTTTTCCTTTATGGCGTTATACCTTTCCCGGTAGGCTGTCAGCACCTTCTCTACCTGCTCGTATGGCATCAGTGCCAGGGGTGTGTTGTGGGAAGGGCTATCGATAATAACCTCATGGATGCCGTAACCGCCCATCTTGCGGAAAAAGGGGCCTTCCTCTGTCCTGGTGGTGTCCCCCTCGGGTGTCAGCGCGGCGAACCGATTCGGCACTACCCTCACTGCCCAGTCGGACGCTTTGTCCGGGGCTGGTATTCTGAAGACTTCATCCGGTGTTTGTGTTTCATTGCCGGGACAGAAAGGACAGGTAGCATCCCAGCCGGGCAGCTCCTCGGCAGCAGCAGGCTTTGTTTTCGGTTTTTGTTGCGGGCGCCTGCCCCTTTCCGGGGCGATTATCACCCACTCTTTGGTGGTAATATCCTGCCTTAGCTCGGACATATGCTCCTCCGTACCGGTAAATTTACTGTGAATCCGGCCAGCCCGTTAGAGCGCTTAAGCTATCATCCGGATTGGCTTGCGTTTCGGTTTGATAGTCTCGCCGCTCTTTACCTCGGGCTCGGGGAAATCGCCTTCCACGACACTATCGTAGATGATGCAGTTGCGGCCTATCTTGTAGTCGGAAGGAAGTACGGCCCGCTTGCCGACGATAGTCAGCCCGGTATTCAAGACCTTGGGATTACTGCGGTTAATATGGTAGTCGTCACCAAAGCCGATGTGGCAACCGGACTCTATGGTTACTTCCTTGTCCAGTATCGAACGGTCGATAATACTGTTCCGGCCGATATGAGTGTTATCCATGATAATCGAATCTTTAACGATGGCGCCTTCAGCCACCTGGACTCCCGGTGATATGATGGAGTGCTCTATGTGTCCCTCTATTTTACAGCCGCCGGACAGCAGGCAATTGGTAACGGTGGCGTTATCGCCGACCTTGGTCGGTGGGTTCTCCGCTTCCTTCGTATATAAAGGCCAGTCGATATCGGACAGGAATGACTGGGACATCGCCAGTACCTCCATGTTGGACTGCCAGAGACTTTCCACGGTACCGATATCGCGCCAGTAACCGTCGAAAGTGTAAGCGAACATCCGGCCTTTGTTTACCATCTTGGGAAATACGTTTCTGCCGAAGTCATGCCCCGTCCTGATGTCCAACCACTCCCGAAGAATATTAATATTGAACAGGTAGACACCCATGGAGACCAGATTGCTCTGCGGGTTTTTGACCTTTTCCTGGAAGTGGGTTATCTGCCCTTTTTCATCCGTAATTACCGTGCCAAACCGGTACAGTTCTTCCTCGGGCATGCGGGTGACGGCCAGAGTAACATCTGCATCGTTTCCCCGGTGAAATTCGAGCATGGTGGAATAGTCCATCTTATAAACGTGGTCACCACTGAGAATCAGTATCTCATCGCAATCCTCAGCTTCGATGCGGTCAAGGTTCTGGTGGACGGCATCAGCCGTTCCTTTATACCAGTCACGGCCTTCTTCACGTGCCAGGTAGGGTTGCAGCAGCCTTACGTTCCTGTCCGGAGGTACCAGACCCCAGGGCGCACCAATACCGATGTGCTCGGTAAGGGAGACCGGCTGGTACTGGGTGAGAACAATGACGTTGTGAACACCTGAGTTCACGCAGTTACTGAGAGAGAAGTCCATGATGCGGTATTTGCCGGCGAATGGGACCGCCGGTTTAGCGCGTTCCTGAGACAGAATGCTCAGGCGCTCCCCCATACCACCCGCCAGAATAACAGCCAGTAACCTGTGCATTACTTTCCCCTATCAGTTACTTGTATCCTGTTCTTTTTAGATTCATATATAGTAGCCTAATCATGTTATACATATTGCCTCAAGATGTCAACCGTTTAATAGTTCGCCGTCCTGCTCGAGTTTCATTGACGATGAAGTTGTACTATAATTGGAACGAAGCTATTCCGAGGTATCAAAGTGTACTATTTTGCCTATG
>DAOVRI010000030.1 GCA_030628245.1 Dehalococcoidales bacterium | reverse complement strand
ACCTCCTGTCGGGTCAGAGGGAATTTTAATCTTTGGAATTCTGAACTTCAGGACATACTCACCTTCCCCAGCATGCTCAAGTTCAATCCCATGTTCAAATTTAATCTTTTCCACTTCATACCTCCTCTATTTCGAGTTTGGTCCTTACCTTTTCCTCTTTTGGCGACCACTACCACGGGTATCGTCTTACCTCAATTGGAGTAGACCTATCAATCTCTGCCTTGGATTATTCGGCTAATCTTCTCTCAGGATTTCTCCCCTTTAGAGTTTCCGCTATCATCACTTTGCCCACAAGCGATAGTGAAGGCCTTTTGAGCTTCATCCATAATCTCGTCACGCACCTTCTTGGCTTGCTCTAAGGCCTCCTTATGGGCTTTCTCGGCTTCCTCTTTAGCCTGTTTATCAATGGCCTGTTTCAGAGCCTTTTCGTGGGCTATATCCGCTTGCTCCTTAGTCTCCCGGTATGCCTTGAATGCTCGATAAACAGCCTCATCATATGTTTTCCTGGCTTTATTGGAGCCTTGGTCTTTGCGTATGGCGCTTTGCCTTTCCACTTTATGCTTCCTCTATCTCAATTTTTTTCCTTACCTTTTCCTGCGGCCGTTCCTCCTCCAATTTAGCTAAATGCTGAAGGGCCAACGATACTTCCCTTCCGGCACGGGTAAGATGCTTCACAACATCGCGTGAAAGGCTTCCTCCGTGCCTTAAGTGGACCTCAATCCCTTGCCCGGGCTCGTATACCAGTTCGCAGTCAAGCTTCAAAGTAACTTCTCCCATACTCTTCCTCCACTCTAGAGCCAGAACATTCGCGTAAGACAATCCCATTTTGACGAAAAACTTCCAAAGAAACCAAAATATAGTATAAACTATTCTATCGCAGTTGTCAAGGGGGGTGTCATTACATTCTTCCAAAGAAACCAAAAAATATGATATACTACTGCCATATAGTTGTCAAATAATCGGACCTTTTTATACAGATATCAGTTTGATCAATTTATACATAATTGAAACCTTGAATCTTACGATTCGGTGAGCCATTGTCTCTAACTAATCAACGCTATTTCGTAGCTACGAAAAGACTATCTATATAGTCAACAGTACGATTGCCGGACGATTCACATAAGCATAAGGGCTGTGGTAGAATTATGCTACTGGTTATATTTTTAGGGGTAATCTTATTTAAACCTTTGGATATGAGCTGATGACGATTCATACACGGCATGAAGGACTTGTTATTAATAAAACACAAAAACATAGAATCATTCTGAAGTTGATTATGAGTTATTGAGAGAAAACATAGGTATTATCTGATACAAGGATATGCTGGATGTTGGAACTGAAAGACAAAGTGTGCATCATAACGGGAAGCAGCCGCGGCCTTGGTAAAATCCTCGCTATGGGTTTTGCCAGGGAAGGCGCCAAAGTGGTTGTGGCTGCCCGTACTGAAGTTGAGAAAGAGCTCTTGCCGGGCACTATATACAAGACTGCGGAGGCTATTAAGGCTGAAGGCGGTTACGCTCTGCCTATTAAATGTGATGTCACCAGTGAAGAAAGCGTAGGAGAAATGGTCAAGAGGGTGTTGGATGAACTGGGCCGAATAGACATCCTGGTGAATAATGCCGGTACCGCCTTTCCAAAATTGATTACGGAAACGCCCCTTAAACGCTGGGAACTGGTCCTTAAGGTAAATTTGACCGGTGCTTTTTTGTGCTCCCTGGGGGTTTTACCCGGGATGATAGCGAGAAAAAGTGGCAGTATCATTAATATTACCTCCATCGACGCCATCGCTCGTTCGTCAGGATTTGCGGGCGCGGCCTACGGCGTCTCTAAGGCAGCCCTGGAGCGGTTTACCTGGTCCCTGGCCGCTGAAGTCGGCAAATATAATATCGCCGTGAACGCGCTGAAACCCAGGGAGGGAATAGAGACCGAAGGACTGATGGCCGTCTCACGAGGTGTCGGCAGGGAGCGCTGGGAGTCGCCGGAAAAATTTGTCAGGGCAGCCATCTTTTTGGCGAAACAGGCGGCCTCCGGGGTTACCGGCACGGTAGCTTCAGATGAAGAATATTGTCTCTGGCACGGCCTGGAGTAAATAACCATCGGCCTAAAAATATGCATTTTCTGGCAAGGTGACTATATATGTATCATCAAGAGGCCGAATCGGCCTTACCTCCGTACCGTATCCTCGACCTAACCGAGGGGGGATGTATGCTGGGCGGCCGGTTGCTGGCCGACCTGGGTGCCGATGTAATTATGATTGAGCCTCCCGGGGGCAGTCCTTCCCGCACCGGTCCTTATTATAAGAATATCATTGACCCGGAGAAAAGCCTCTTCTGGTGGGCTTATAATGCCAATAAAAGGGGCATCACCCTTGATGTTGCTCAGGCGGAAGGCCGGAAATTATTTAAAGATTTGGTATTGAAGGCAGACGCTGTACTGGAATGTTTTGAACCAGGATACCTCAATCACTTGAAGCTGGGATATGCTGACCTTTGCGAGATAAAACCGGACATTGTTTTAACATCCATTACGCCTTTTGGCCAGAACGGCCCCAAGGAACATTATCAAGCCAGCGACCTGACCATCTGGGCCAGTGGCGCCTACCTCTACGCCTGCGGTAATCCCGACCGCGCTCCTACCTGGATTGGCTTTCCTCAGGCCGGCCTTTTTGGCGGAGCCGAGGGCGCTATCGGGACAATGACCGCCATCTGGCACCGTAATAATACCGGTGAAGGTCAGTACGTTGATGTCTCTATGCAGGAGAGTGCCCTGTCTCCTAACTTAAACGTTCTACAGATGTGGGACGTGAGCGGCGTGGAATTCCATCGGCTCGGCGGTGCGCTGTACGTTCCCAGTACCGGAGTCCAACAACCTATCTATTTTGAATGTCGGGATGGTTATGTTATGATTTTAATCCAGGGCGGGAATGAGCCGTTTATTTCCTCCTCGGCCAGATTGGTGAAATGGATGGAAGAAGAAGATATGGCTCCAGAGTGGCTGGTAAAGCTGAACTGGAAACTGGATTATGATGCGACAACCATGGGACAACCGATAGCTGACAGGGTGGGAGAGGCGGTGGAAAGGTTTACCCTTACCAGGACCAAAGCGGAACTTTATGAGGAAGGAGCCATTAAGAGGCAGATCCTGATTGCACCCGTTTCCAATACCCGGGACATCAGCGAGGACCTTCAACTTAAGTCCAGGAACTATTGGGAAAAGCTTGAACACGCGGACCTTGATGATTCCATCGTTTATTGCGGTCCTTTTATCAGAATGAGTGATACCCCGCTAAAGTACCAAAGACGGGCCCCGCTGAGAGGAGAGCATAATGATGAAATCTTTGGGGAGGAGTTAGGCATTTCCAGAGAAAAACTCAATTCTCTGAAAGAGAAGGGAATCATCTAGCCAGAAATATGGACGGGAAAGTCTTTGATGGTCTTAAAGTGGCCGAGTTCGCCTGGGTAATCGTCGGGCCGGCGGCCTCTCGCTACCTGGCGGAGCATGGTGCTACCGTAGTCAAGATCGAATCTCATAAGCGCCTGGATACCTTGCGCGGAACCAGCCCGTTTGCCAATAATAAACCAACAGTCGATAGCAGCATGGCCTTTGGCCGCCATAACCCCAATAAATACAGTGTCAGCATTGATTTGCAGCACCCGCACGGGCAGAAGCTAGCCTGGAAACTTATCCAGTGGGCCGATATCGTCACCGAGTCCTTTTCTCCCGGGACTATGGAGAAATGGGGACTGGGTTATGAAGATGTCAGGAAATTGAGGCCTGAGATTATTTATCTGAGCTCCAGCATGCAGGGCCGGGGAGGTCCCCACTCCGGTTATGCGGGTTATGGCATGAATGCGGTCAATCTCTGCGGCTTCACGGAAGTCAGCGGCTGGCGGGATAAGAGGCCGGCCGCTCCGCACGGCGCTTATACCGATTATATAAGCACGCGTTTCGGCGCTCTGGCCCTAATTAGTGCGCTCGATTACCGCCGCCGGACAGGTAAAGGACAATGGATAGAACAGTCCCAATTTGAAACTTCGCTACACTTCTTCGCACCTCCGATTATGGACTATCAGATTAACGGCCGAATAATGGAGAGGGATGGCAATCGATACCCGGAGGCCGCACCCCACGGCGTTTTTCCTTGTAAAGGAAACGATAACTGGATAGCGATTGCCGTCTTGAATGAGGAACAGTGGCGCAATTTCTGTCAGGCCATCGATCAGCCGCATCTGGCCGAGCGGAAAGAATACGCGACGCTTCCTCAAAGAAAAAAGAACGAGGATGAACTGGAGAAAATGGCAGCTGACTGGACGAGAAGTTTAATGCTGGAAGAGGCCGAGGCATTATTGCAGAGGGCTGGCGTGCCATCTCATGTTGTCGCCAGACCAAAGGATGTTTATGAGGATATTCAGCTCAAAGACCGCGGCTATTTCGTGCCCATGAACCATCCAGTGATGGGCAGGCAATCGTATGAGCCCCAATCTTCTTTTATCCTGTCAAAAACCCCACGCCGAATAAACAGACCCTCACCCTGCCTGGGGGAGCATAATGAGTTTGTCTTTAAGAATTTGCTGGGGATGAATGACGAGGAGATAGCCGGGCATATTGCGGATGGAAGCATTACCACCGAACTTCCCGGACAATTCAAGGTCAGTATGTAGCTGCTTAACGGTTTGGTCGATTATTTTTCCAATTTCCAGGAAGAAAAACCAGTAAGGAAGCGATATGGAAAGCCTGAAAGATAAGGCGGCTATTGTCGGGGTTGGCTACACCCCTCAAGGGAAAGTGCCCGGCCGGTCCTCTCTGAGCTTTCACCTGGAGGCCGCTAAAAATGCTATCTCGGATGCCGGGCTGAAAATCCAAGATGTAGACGGGCTGCTGGTACAACCGGCGATGGGCGACCCCTCGGTCACGGCGGCTCTGGTGGCGCAGTACCTCGGCGTTCGTGTCAGGTTCCTCTCCGTACTGGACGCTTTCGGCGCTTCGGCCGGCTGCCAGGCCCAGTTTGCTGCCATGGCCGTGGCCCATGGCCTGGCTAACTACGTGGTGTGCACCTACGGAGAAAACGCCCGCTCCGGTGTCAGCGAGTACGGGACGGCGTTAAACGGCGGGCTTGAATACGGACTTTTCGGGCCGGCGGCCTGTTACGCTATTGCCGCCCGGCGGGCGATGCATGAGTTTGGCACCGGTCCAGAAACCTGGAAGGAGATTGCCGTAGCCCAGCGGCGCTGGGCCAACCTTAATCCCCGGGCCGCTATGTATACCCGGCCGATGACTTACCAGGACTACTACGACGCCAGGATTCTCGTGGAGCCCTTTCGTCTGCTCGACATTTGCCAGATATCGGACAGCGGCCGGGCTTTCATCGTCACGACGGCTGAAAGGGCCAGAGACCTTAAAAAGCGCCCGGTCTATATTATGGGCATGGGGCAGGACCATCCGGCTACCAATCCCCAGCAGGCGACATTCCTGACCGGACCTACCGGGGCCAAACTGTCCGGGGAGCAGGCCTTGAAAATGGCAGGAATAACCCTGAAGGCTATTGATGCCTGCGAGATCTATGATTGCTTTACTTATACCGTGGAAGTGGAACTGATGGACTACGGATTTTACGGTCGCGGAGAAGGCAAGGACTTTCTCAAGGCAGGTCGATTGGGCCCCGGAGGGGATTTCCCACTCAATACCTCCGGGGGGCTGCTTTCGGAAGCTTATCAGATGGGCTTTACCCCTCTGACGGAGGCCATAGTGCAATTGCGGGGAGAAGCCGGGGATAGACAGCTGGGGGTGCCGACCGGGACCAGGGAGCCGGAGATTATCCTGGTGAGCAATAACGGCGGCGTTATGCAGACCCACAGCACGCTGATATTAAGGAAGTAGACTATGATGACGAGTTACACCAAGCCCTTACCCATTATCAACGATGATAACCGACAGTACTGGGAATACTGTAAACAACATGAGCTGAGGATGCAACAGTGTAATGATTGCGGGTATATCCGCTTTCCACCCGGCATCATCTGTCCTCGGTGCCACTCTATGGCTGCTGGGTGGGTAAAGTTAAGCGGCCGGGGTAAAATCTATAGCTTCGTGGTTTACCGCGTGTCTTATCATCCATCGTACGCGGATGATATCCCGTACGTCGTGGCTGTCATCCAGTTAGCCGAAGGCCCCCGTATGGAAAGCGATGTCACCGGCATAAAAGTGGAAGATTTAAAGGTTGACATGCCCGTGGAGGTATACTTTGATGACGTCACCGACGAGGTCTCATTACCCAAGTTTAAAGCGGTGAGTTAACAGGATAATATAACTGATGGCGGGCCGCGACCCGAGGTGACACAGGAGGCATGACTTGGACTATAAAAATCTATTACTGGCTAAAGAAGACGGTATCGGCATAGTTACCGTAAACCGGCCTGGAGTATTGAATGCCCTCAATACCGAAACCTATAGAGAGCTTTATGAGCTGTTTGCGGAGATCGAGAACGACCCCGAGATACGCGTCATTATACTCACCGGGGCCGGGGACAGGGCGTTCGTTGCTGGAGTGGACATCCGGGATATGAAGGACAAAGACAGCGTCACCATCAACGAATTCATTGTGACCGCCCGGAGGGCGGGTGATATAATTTACAATCTAAGCAAGCCGGTTATCGCGGCCATTAACGGATTTGCTTTCGGGGGCGGCAACGAGCTGGCCCTAGCCTGTGATTTAAGGATAGCCTCGGAAAACGCTCGGTTCGGCCAGCAGGAGATAAATGTCGGCGTCATCCCGGGCGGGGGGGCTATCCCCAGGCTTACCCAATTGGTTGGACTGACAAGGGCCAAAGAAATTGTCTATACCGGGGATGTCATGGATGCCCAGACGGCCCTTCGCATCGGACTGGTCAATAAAGTAGTCCCCCCGGAAAAATTGATGGAAGAAGCCACGGCGCTGGCCAAGAAACTGCTCGGTAAGAGCAGCCTGATATTATCTTATATGAAAAAAGCTTTCAATACCGGGGCTGACATGAGCCTGCCAGACGCGTTGGACCTGGATGAACGCTACTTTGCCCGGTGTTTTGCCACCGAAGACCAGAAAGAAGGCATGAAGGCTTTTGTCGAAAAAAGAAAACCCGAATTTAAGAATAGATAGATGATAGACTACGAAAAATACCTGGTCAGAAAACCGATTTACGAATCATGTTCCGGGGTGAAAAATCGCCAGAGTCCCGTCATGACCTATATGAGTCAGGCACAGGTCCCTGAAGCCGATTGCTACCTCGAATTTGGTTGGATATACGGCCTGCCAGAACCTAATCCGCACGTTTTGGAACATGTGCATGACTTCGATGAGATTATCATGCACTTCGGCGGCAGTCCGTATACTTCCCGGGACCTTGGTGCCGAGATAGAATTTTATATCGGCGGTCAGCCGATAACCTTTAACACTACGACGTCGGTATTTATTCCCAAGGGAGTCCCCCACGGCCCGTTAACATGGAAGAAATTTGCCAGGCCACACGTTCAGATGGTGATTATGCTCGGCGCCGGCAATAATGGCCCAACTATCAGCCAGAGGGACCTCGGGGAAGCCACGGTTGGATTACCGCGTAAGACCTCGGACACGGACTTTGAGGAGTACGTTGTCCGGACCCCCGTTCGGGAGGTGGGCCGGGGAGTGAAGAACCGCCAGATGCCTACCATGACCTACATGAATCGGCACCTGGTATTGGGAGCCAATTACTATCTTGAGTGCGGCTGGATTTACGGTATGCCCGAACCCAACCCCCACGTTTTCGAACACGTGCATAATTATAATGAAGTTGTCATCCATTTCGGCAGTGACCCTGATAACCCAGAAGAGCTAGGCGGAGAAATAGAGTATTGTGTAAATGGCCAGCCCCTGACCTTCAGCACAACTTCAGGTCTTTTTATACCAAAAGGGGTTAAACACGGACCTTTGACCTGGAATAAATACACCAGACCTCATGTCGAGATGACGCTTATTATGGGTGCCGGAACGTATAGAGAGGTATGGTCAGCCGAGACGTTCGGCGGCCATAAAAAATAATATTCTTCGATTCTTTCTTATTGGTTAACTTCGACAGCCCTTTATCCTTACCTCTATTTAATTTAATTGAAATTGCATGTATCCTATTATATTCGATGATGATGATTCATGGGCATCATTGTACGAAAGTCTGCATTGTACAATCGGCTTTGGTAAACAATAATCCACTACCAGTTTCATAGCTGCCTCAATCTTGGATCCATTTTATCGCGAATCCAGTCACCCAGGAAGTTCCCCGACAGCACCACCGCGCCGATGGCCAGGCTGGGGAATAAAGAAATCCACCAGGCTCGCTGGAAGAGGTTCCTGCCATCGGCTACCATTGACCCCCATGATGGCGTTGGGGGTGGAATCCCAGCCCCGAGGAAGCTTAAAGAAGCCTCTATCAAAATCACAAGCCCTACACTCATCGTCATCAAAACTACCAGTGTGTTGACCACATTAGGGAAGATATGCTTTATTAATATTCTGGCTTGCGAACTGCCGATAATCCGCGCCTGCGCTACGAAGTCCTCATCACGAATTTTCAAGACCTCTCCCCGCATCATGCGTGCGTAAGGAGCCCAGCTAAGCGCCGACAGTGCCAGGACGACGGTACGAAAACTCGGCCCGAGGGCGACGCCGAGTAGCAGTGCTATCAAGAGAGCAGGAAAGGCCAAGGCGGCGTCCGTTACCCTCATCAGCACGGCATCAACACGCCCTCTCATATACCCTGCTATCATTCCTAAAAAAGTCCCGATAATGGTAGCAATCGCGATAACCATTAGCGAGACACTCAGCGAAATCCTGGCGCCGAACATCATGCGGCTGAGGATATCCCGACCGATGTTGTCTGTACCCAGAAGATGAGCTGTGCTGCCTTCGGGCATGAAAAATGGCGGCGTAAGTCTTTCGGTCAGTGACATCTCGTTAGGCGGGTACGGCGTGATTACATCGGCGAATATGGCGACGAATACGAGGACGCAAAAGATAGCAATCGGAATAACCGGGAACCTGCGCGAGTATTTCCAAATCTGTATTAACTTTTTTCCGAACTTTGCCTTTTCCATACCTCGTCCGATACAAACTCTAATATCTAATTCGCGGATCAACGTAGGCGTAGGTAATGTCCACCAGCAGATTCACAAAAAGAACGACGACAGCCACCAGCATTACGGTAGCCTGTATTACCGGAAAATCGCGTCGTATCATCGCCTCAGCCATCAGCCGACCAAGACCCGGCCAGGCGAAAACAGTCTCAATTATCACGGCGCCGGTAACAATCGTGGCAAATGTGATACCAGCCGCGGTCAGCAGGGGTATTATCGCGTTTCTCAGCGCATGCTTCCAGACTACTACCCTCTCCGAAAGACCCTTTATCCGGGCCAGCTTGACATACTCGCTGTCCAGGACTTCCAGCATGCTGGACCGGAGCAACCGCGTAAATATCGGCAACATGAAAAAGGAAAGAGTCAAGACCGGCAGGACGTAGTGGGCGGGGCTTCCCATGCCGCTGGTGGGCAACCAGCCCAGCAGCACGGCAAAGACGGAGATGGCTACGATGGCCAACCAGAAACTCGGCAAAGCCTGGCCAAGAATAGCCACGAATTTCACCGCATTATCCATCCAGGTGCCGAACTTGCACGCCGCCGTAACCCCTAAGATTAGAGATACTATTAACCCCAGGAATATCGCCGATAAGCTCAGTGTTACCGTATTGGGCAACCTTGTCCCGATAAGTGTGGTAACGTCTTGCCTGTTCTGGATTGATTGCCCAAGGTCGCCCTGGGTTATATTTTGCAGAAAAACCCAGTACTGTTCGGGCAGTGACTTATCCAGGCCCAGGTGCTGTCTGATTGCTTCTATGTCTTCCAGCGTGGCCATGGGAGGCGCGATCAGCATCACGGGGTCGCCACTGGCTCGTGCCAGAGCAAAGATGACCATCGAGATAACGATGAGAGTTACGAAAGCCTGTATTAGCCGAATTATGATAAAACGTGTCATTCTGTCCTTTAAATGCAGCTACGCATATACCCCGTACTCTTTAACACACCGGGTCATTGTTTGCACATTCTCAAATTGTTCGTTTTAGCCGATATCAGCGCCCTTGGCTAAGAACACACCACCGCCTTTACCCGCGGTATTGGTCTGCTGCCAGCAGTAGTCATACGTGTCCTCGGGCATGCCGGTGTATATCAGAGTTTCAGGCTTACCCTGCAAAATGACCTTCAGTAGAATATCCTGAATGGCTCGTCCGACATGAAGCCTTCGGTGCCCTTGCGCAGCATTATGAACACGATGGGACCGGCTCCCGGTCTGGCGTTAGCTACGGCCAGAGCCATGAGCGGCTTTCCCGGTTGCCGGTACCATCACTATCGCTTTCGCATCCCGAACAATGCGTTACCGGTAGGGTTAACGCAAAATCGGGCAGTCGACTGCTATCAGATTTCTTTAATTTTGTTTTACACCTGCCAAATTGCCCCAAAAATCATACTGTCTTTGCAATGTAAATTCACCGACTTTATCGCTCACAGCATAATAGGGGAACAGGTACACAATACCCGGGCAGACATATCGGTCGAGTGTATATTCAACGGTTTCCCGGAAGAGTGCTAATTGGTCGGCCTGGTCCGGGGCCGTTTTGATGCTCGTATAGAGGGCATCCCATCCGGTGTCCATCAGCAGGCGCCAGTTGCCGGTCGAACCGTGGGCGCTCTCTAAGAATGGGAGGCTGACTGGCCTCGTCGGCATATTCCAGACGGAGCAAGTCCCCGCCAGTTCTTCAGGATACGGGTCAGCATACATCATCCCCCTCAGTTGCCCCATGTCTATTGGTATCACCTCGGTCTGAACTCCAATAGCCTCCCAGTAGCCTGATAGGATTAGAACAAAATCGGAAAGCCAGGCCGGGAAGCCGTGAGAGTACAATTTAACTACCGGGTCAGCGAAAGCATCCGGGTAGCCGGCGTCCGCCAGCAGCGCTTCGGCGGTGGTGGTATCGTATCCGAAGTAGGAGTCGATCCAGGCCGGGTCATAACCCCAGCTCAAAGGAGATGTCCAGATTACGCCTCCTTTTTCAGCCAGTCCGTTGAAGAATTCATCTATAATTTCCTGGCGGTTTATAGCGAGTGACAGAGCTTTACGAACTCTTACATCCGACAGCGGTCCGTCGGAAGCCCAGGTGCCCAGCATGGTTATTACCGGTACGGTAGGATTACCCAGGGTACGCAGTCCATAGCCTTCATCCTGCATGTCAAGAGCTTCATCCAAGTTGACCGGGGCAATATCGGTCTCCCCGTTCCTGAGCTTGGCTAAGGAGGTGCTCGCCTCCGGCACCAGCTCGACTATCAGGGTGGCGAAGTCCGGCGTGATACGCCAGTGGTTCGGTACCGCCTCAAATTCAATGCTCACTCCCGGAATGAGTTCAACGAACTTCCATGGTGCCGTTCCTACGGGATGCTCGTTGAAGTATTCCGAACCGTGCTCCTCGATGTAATTCTTCGGTAGCATGGGGCATCCCCAGATAGAGGCATAGAATTGGTAGTTCACGAAATTGGTGTTAATTACCAGTATGTAGTCACCCTGTGTCTCTATGGAAGCGATGGTGTCAGTATACTCACCGATCCACGGTGACATCGAGCCTTCCTCCATAATGCGCTCTATACTGAATTTGGCGTCATGGGCAGTGAAATCGTCGCCGTTGTGGAATTTCACGCCTTCCCGGATTATAAATACCCAGGCCAATCCATCATCGCTTAAATCCCAGCTTTCGGCCAGTTCTGGAATAAAACTACCATCTTCGCCACTGCCAATCAGGTGTTCGTACAGCGCGTACTCAAAGGTGGTCTGGAGGTTCGGGTCTAGAGTTTCTATCCAGGAAGGGGCGGTAGCACGCAACGTACCGGTTGGACCCGCCGGGGCTGGTGCTGGTTCTGGTGCTGGTGCTGGTTCCGGCGTTGGTGCTGGTGCTGGTTCTGGCGTTGGTGCTGGTGCTGGTTCCGGCGTTGGTGCTGGTGCCGGCGCTGGTGCCGGCTCTGGCTCGGCACAGCTGCCAAGAACCATGCTAGCTGCAAGTATCAGGATTAACGGGATTAGGAATAGTTTTTTCATTTTTCCCTCCTCGTATATATTGGGTTTGTACTTATTATTCTACTTTTGCTTATTATCAATCCCTCCTATTCAACTAAATTCGGGTTTCGCCGCTGTGCACCATGAATACGAACAGGATTAACCATGTTCTGAAGTACATTGTTATATATGGTATTCACATTTTTTGAGTTTAATATATTCCACATTTCTCGAATTGTCAACCATGGGTTCTGGAGGTTCAGTTAATTTGTATAATGCAATATAAAAAGGCTGGGTAAATCTAATAAAGATACCCAGCCTCTTAAATACTACTTCTGATATCTGTAGTATCTGCTCTAGCTCTTCCCTATCCTGAACATCTTGGTTCCACAGGTAGGGCATACACCCTGAGCCGCCGGCTTGCCATTCTTCATGGTTATGGCCTTGGCATCCTTCATTTCCTTTTTGGCCCGGCACTTTACACAATATGCTTGCATTAGGTCAACCTCCCTTTTCATATGATTTGGTATGTACAATAAACTATTTCTTGCTACGATGTCAATACTTAATCAAACCTAATTCACGGGTCACTTTTGCTTAAAAAGTTTGTCATATT
>DAOVRI010000118.1 GCA_030628245.1 Dehalococcoidales bacterium | reverse complement strand
GAGCTGGCGATGATTTTCGGTGCCAACATGATTCGCAGCACCCAGAGCCGCGAGATTGCCGATAAGTTCTGGGGGAAAATACCGTTCATCGTAACCTTTAATATCCTCCCCAACGAGTTCTGTGAGGGCTATGCCGATATCGTTCTCCCTGATTGCCACCCTCTAGAGGCTTATTGTCTTTTCGGAACGCATGGCCCCTTCTTCAACCACCCTATCGGTATGGAGGGCTGGAACTTCCCGATACGCCAGCCCGTTGTTCAGCCCCAGTACGAGCGGCGGAACAAGCTGGAGGTCCTCTGGGATTTGGCTGACAGGCTGGGCATGAGAGGCGAGATGAACAACTACTACAATGTCTATTTCACCAGCTTCGGCGGCGAGGCGCTGATTGGCGGCGACATAGACAGCATCAGGCATCTGGGTGATATCGACCCGAAGAAGGTAGTCCAGCTCATAGGACCCGATGAGAAGATTACCTATGCCGAGATGACGGACCGCGCCTTGAAATTCTACTTCGGCGACGAGCATGGCCTGGAGTACGTCTCGGAGCACGGCTCAATTGACTGGCCCAAGAAACCCAAGGAGGCTTACTGGCGCTGGTATGTTGATGTCAGAGTACCTATCTACATGGAGCACATTGCCGAGCTCAGGGAAAATGTCATGAAGAATGCCGAGAAGGCGGGCATAGAGCTCGATTGGGAGCAGTTTACTCCTCTCACCAGTTATTTCCCCCCGCAGGTAGGCAAGGAGCTTTCCGGAGAATATGACCTCTACTGCTTCTCCTACCGCGATGTCCTGCACAACGGCACCTACACCATGGAGATGCCCTGGCTCGACGAGGTTAGCCGGCTCAATCCCTATACCTACAATATCACCATGAACACGGCTATGGCCGAGAAGAAGGGACTGAAAGACGGCGACCTTATCTGCCTTGAATCGCCCTACGGCCGCAAGACCACCGGCACTCTCAAGACGATGCAGGGTCAGCACCCCCAGACGGTGGCGATATCCGCCTGCTCCGGCGCCTGGGCCAAGGGTGCGCCCATTGCCTACGGTAAGGGTACCAACTTCAATATTCTACTGGAATCGGACTTCAAACATGCCTGCCCGGTATCCTGGAGCCAGGAAACGGCGGCTACGGTCAAGGTCTATAAGATTGACCACAGAATAGAATTCGACGGAGCCGGAGGTGACAAGCTATGAGATGGGGAATGGCGATAGAACTAAAGAGATGCATTGGCTGCTACGAGTGCGTCCTTGCCTGTAAGGCGGAGCACTTTCTGCCGCCGGATATATTCTGGAACAGGGTGCTGATAGGAGAGAGTGGAAAGTATCCCACTGTAACCAAGCTTATATATAACGTCCGTTGTAATCAATGTGCCGACCCGGCCTGTGTCAAGGTCTGTCCCACGGGGGCCACACAGCAGCGCGAAGACGGCATTGTCTGGGTTGACGAGGATAAATGCGTGGGCTGCCGCTACTGCATGATTGCCTGTCCCTATCAGATGCGCTCAATGTACGAAGACGGCAATTCGCAGTATTTCCCGGGTCAGGAACTGACCGAACATGAGAAGGTAGGGAAGGAACTCTATCCCCACCAGCCCGGCGTCGTGCAGAAGTGCGTCTTTTGCAAGGAGAGGATTGATTCCGGTATAGCGGCGGGATTAACACCCGGCGTCGACCGTGAAGCGACCCCCGCCTGCGTTATCAGCTGTCCGACCAAGGCAATACACTTCGGCGACCTGGATGACCCCAATAGCGAGATTAACAGGGTTATCAAGGAAAAGCACGGTCATCCGTTCCATCCTGAGTTTGGCACGGACCCGTCGATTTACTATATTGACTAACCGAGTAATTAAAGGGGAGGCATACGGAAATGATTCAGATAAAACCATATGATTTCATGGTGAAGTACCAGCAGCAGAAAGACTGGATAGGCGGACGGGGGAACTTTATTGCCTTTGCCTTTTTCCTGGGGGGTATCAGCGGTGGCTTGTACATGGCCGCTGCCTACTTTGATAGCCTGTTGGGTATGTTCGTGGCCTGGCTGCTCTCCCTGCTGATGGGTGTGTCCTATATGGCGCACCTGAGCCACCCGTTCCGGTCCTGGCGGATGTTTATGAAACCGGGCACTTCCTGGATAGCTCGCGGCTTTATATTCATAATGCTGTTTATCGGTTTGACTACGATACAACTTATCCTGTCCCAGTGGGTCCCGGAGGCAACCGCCGCCATAACCACGTTAAAAGTGCTGGCCGGAATATTCGCCTTTGCCCAGTCAATCTATACCGGCTTTGCCGTGAGCTATGTCAGTGCCATCAAGGTATGGAACTCGGCTATTGTGCCGATTCTTTTCGTTACCTGCGGTCTCTCCGGTGGCCTGGCCATACTCCTGGCCATCACCATGGGCGGCGACCATGCCCAGCTTGTGGCGCTTGAGAACGTTATTCGTGTCGTGCTGATAGCCTTTGCCATTATTATCGGCGTGTACCTCTGGAATACCACCTACAGCAGCACGGCGGCGAAGGAAGCTGTCAAGAGGCTTGTCGGCGGTAGTCTCGCCCCGCTCTTCTGGATTGGCGTTTTCCTGTTCGGCATAGCCATACCGATTGTGATGTCTGTCACCACCTATTTCGTCGGGGTGGGTTCGTCCGGACTGCTGATTACCGCCGTTGTCAGCGAGATAATCGGCGGTCTGGCGTTAAGGTTCGCCATACTGAAAGCGGGCATGTACACGCCGCTCCTGCCGGTAGACTGATTTGTAGAGCACAGTAGCGTAATGCTATAAAAAGTATTTAAGGGAGCCATCGTGGCGGAAATGTCCCGCCCGGTGGTTCTCTTTGTTTTGGTATTCGCTTAGCCCGTTGGAGTATAATTATTGCAAAGTCTGGGGGAGGGGAGTCATGCCCTCTGAGGCTAATATCTATATCGGCACATCGGGCTGGTCTTACCCTAAAGGCGAGGGCACCTGGAAAGGCTATTTCTACCCCGCCGGTAAGATAAACGAACTGGAGTATTACAGCCAGTTCTTCAACACGGTGGAGATTAACAGCTCCTTCTATCGCCCGCCTGCCCCCGCCTACGTGGATAACTGGGCGCGGCATACTCCCAAAGACTTTCTGTTCGCGGTCAAGCTGTGGCAGAAGTTCACCCACCCCAAAATGTACAAAGAGGCTTACGGAGAAGAGGCGGTTATCTCGCAGCGTGATGTTGACGAGTTTAACCGCAGCCTGGAGCCGCTCGTAAAGCGCGGCAAGCTCGGGGCCTTGCTGGCGCAGTTCCCGCCCAGCTTTAAAAACGACGGCTACAGCCGGCAGATACTCGGCGCGGTGGCAGAAACTTTTGGGCAGTACCCGCTTGCCGTGGAGCTGAGGCACCGCAGCTGGAGTGACGATGCCGGCACCGAGCGGTTGCTCCGGGAAAACAACGTGGCCTGGGTGCAGATTGACGAGCCGAAATTTCAATCCTCGGTGGCGGTTGATATACCGATTACCGCTGATACCGCCTATTTCCGCTTTCACGGTCGGAACGCTAAAGACTGGTGGACGGGCGACAGCGAAACGCGTTACCGGTACCTCTATTCCCCTGAGGAAATCTCCGGACTGGCCGAGAGGGTCAGAACCGCCGGGGAAAAAGTGAAGATGCTCTTCGCATTTTTGAATAACCACTGGCAGGCTTACGCGCCCCGTAACGCCGCCGACCTGAAGAAGACCCTGCAGCTGCCGTTTCAGGGAATACCGATGAATCTGGAATTTTCGGAAGATATAAGTAAAGTCGATGAAAAAAGGAGCGCGGCGAAACGTGCTGGATGAACTGACTGTCAAGGGATTCGGTATCATCGAGGCGATAAACTGGAAGCCCTCCCAAGGGCTGAATGTGATTACCGGGGAGACCGGCGCCGGCAAATCGCTGGTGGTGGATGCCGTTGAAGCCCTACTGTCTGGCCAGGTGCAGGAAGAAGATATCCGTCACGGCTCGGACAAAGCTCAGGTCGAGGGCATTTTCCGTATAGCTCAAAACGACAGGGAGAAGACTCTCCGGGAGCTGCTTGCGGAGAAAGGACTTGAAGTCGGCGATGACGCCCTCCTCCTTACCTGCGATTTTCGCCGGCAGGGACGTACCACGCCGAGGGTGAACCGGCAGGCGGTATCGCGGTCTCTGTTGCGGGATATCGGCGGGGCTCTGGTCGATATCCACGGTCAGAGCGAACACCTTTCGCTGCTGAACAAAGACCGGCACCTGGACTTTCTTGACGCCTACGCGCGTACCCTGGATTTGAGGCACGATTTCAGCGCCATGGCTGCGGAACTGCATCAAATAGAACGTGACATTAAGGCGCTGTCCCGCGACGAACAGGAACTGGCACGGCAGAAGGAGTTGCTTACTTTTCAGATTGATGAAATTGATAAGGCGGAACTGCGGGAAGGAGAAGACGAAGAACTCGGAAAGGAGATTACACTCCTGACCTCCGCGGAAAAGCTGAAATCGGCTTCTTACGAAATCTACCGGATAATCTACGGCGACGATAGTATCTCCGCATCATCCTCGGCGGTGGATAAAGTAAATGAGGCCCTACCCGTGCTCAAGAATGTCGTCGAGACCGACCCCTCTCTGCAGACGAAGCTGGGATATCTCGAGGAGATGATACACGGACTCGAAGAACTGGCGCGTGAAGTCCGCTCCTACGGCGATAATCTCAACTATGACCCGCAGCGCCTCGATGAGGTGCAGACCAGGCTCGAACTCCTCAGGAGTCTCAAGAGGAAATACGGCGACTCTATCAAGGGGGTGCTGAATTATCTGGCTAAAGCCGGGGCGGAACTGGAAGGGCTGACTTCTTCCGGTGAACGAAGTGAGCAGCTGGAAGCGAAGCGTGAGCAACTGAAAAAGGAGATGGGCGCCCTCGCCTGCCGACTGTCTGAACGGCGCGGCCGAGCGGCGCAGAAACTCGCCGCAGTGGTGAAAAAAGAGCTGGCCGACCTGAATATGGCGCAGGTGGAATTTGATGTATCTGTTACGCAGGAGGCCTCGCCGGAAGGAATACCTTTTCCCGATGGCGAGTGCTATCGGTTCGACTCCACCGGTGTTGACGATGTGGCATTTATCGCATCGACGAATCCCGGCGAGCCCATGAAACCACTGGACAGGATTGCCTCCACCGGTGAAGTATCGCGCTTCATGCTGGCCCTCAAAAGTGCCCTGGCCGAAGCGGATACGATTCCGGTGCTCATCTTCGATGAAATTGATATCGGCGTCGGCGGTCGTAGCGGCGAGATAATCGGCAGGAAGCTCTGGAACCTCTCCCGCAGCCACCAGGTAATCTGTGTGACCCACCTGCCCCAGATAGCCTCCTTCGCCGACGCTCACTTCAACGTCAGTAAAAAGACCGCGGGCGACCGCACCGTCAGCACCATTGAAGCCCTTCAGGGCGATTCGTGCCGGAACGAGTTGGCCGTGATGATTGCCGGCCCCCGCTATACGGCTACCGCCCTCAAAGCCGCCGGGGAGCTTATGGAGAAAGCCGAAGCCTGGAAGAAAAAATTAGCCTGATTAAGTGAATATGCTCCAGAGGCAGGTTGTGAAGAATGGTGAGGGGCCTACCCCT
>DAOVRI010000089.1 GCA_030628245.1 Dehalococcoidales bacterium | reverse complement strand
TGGCCATGACCTCGGGGTTGCTCGACTTGAATATTCCCGAGCCGACGAAGACGCCCTCGGCGCCGAGCTGCATCATCAGGGCTGCATCCGCCGGGGTGGCTATGCCGCCCGCGGCGAAGTTGACCACCGGCAGCTTACCCAGCTTTTTGACCTCTTTTACCAGTTCGACGGGCACACGATATCCCGTCGCCAGCTCTTTCAGTTCGGCCTCCGAAGCGTTCACCGCCTGCTGAATGCCTTCCATGACGGCCCTCATGTGCCTTACCGCCTCCACGATATTTCCGGTGCCGGCCTCTCCCTTCGTCCTTATCATGGCCGCACCTTCGTGGAGGCGCCGCAGAGCCTCGCCCAACTCGCGGCAGCCGCACACGAACGGTACCTTGAAGTCATGCTTCCAGACGTGATATTTCTCGTCGGCCGGCGTCAATACTTCCGATTCATCCACGTAGTCGACTCCCATCGACTCCAGGGCTTGCGCTTCGACGAAATGGCCGATACGGCACTTGGCCATGACCGGTATGGTAACGGCCTTCATAATAGCCTCGATAACCGTCGGGTCGGCCATGCGCGCCACGCCGCCCGCGGCGCGAATATCCGACGGCACCCTCTCCAGCGCCATTACCGCGCAGGCGCCGGCTTCCTCGGCAATTTTGGCGTGCTCCGGCGTGACCACGTCCATAATAACCCCGCCCTTGAACATCTGGGCCAGCCCTGTTTTCACCTTCCACGTCCCGGTTTCCATGTCCCGCCTCCTCTAGATTTCTCAAGTTGATATTTTAATTCTACTACTGTTAGCAAGGCTTGGCAACAAGGTTTAACATATATCTACCTCACCCCCGGCCTTTCATTGACTCAGCCTGGAGAATATGTTAAAACATGATAAGTTATGGAATATGTAACTTTCATCCTGCTGATTCTTTTCCTGGGCTTCGCTCTCATCCTTGTCACCAGACTTGATAGGAGCATAAAGAATAAGTGGAGGAAAAACGCCTACAGTCTACTGGAAACGGTTAAACCTGACCCTGAAGAAATTGTAAAAACTATCAAGAACCTGCGTTTATACGGCGGACGGATACGCCAGAATAAAGAGTTTCAACAGCTAATCGCGCGTTTACAGGACAAGCTTGATAGCGTTAAAAAATAGGTTGCCCCACTTCAAAATTAAGAAACAATCGGCCTTTTGGCCGGTATTCCGGGGCGGCGCGGGTATTCGGCCGGTGCCGGCCTTATCTTGTCGATTACCACCAGGCATCGTTTATCATACAATTCTTCCAGTTCAATCGACTTTACTTCCCGCAGGCTGCCGCCCAGTATATCGATAGCTTTCTGCGACCGTTCAACTTCCCTCTCGATATTGCCTTTTTTCTGGGCAATGAAACGGCCACCCACGGCACAAAAAGGCAGGGTCAGCTCGACCAGCGCGGGCAGTGGTGCCACGGCCCGTGATAATACAAGGTCGAACTTCTCCCGGTATTTTAAATCATGGGCAGCTTCCTCGGCCCGGCCGACCGCTATTTCAACATTGTCCAGCCCCAGCCTGTCGACGACATGATGCAGAAATTTCGTCTTCCTGGCGGTGGCTTCCAGCAGCACCAGTTTTATATCTGGTAATAATATGGTCAGGGGTATGCCGGGCAGTCCGGCACCGGTTCCGACATCAATAACGCTCAGTCTCTGGCCTTTGTTAAGAGGCTTGATTGCCGTGATTACGGTAAGAGAATCAAGGAAATGCTTTACCTGTACCTCCTCGTAGTCGGTGACGCTGGTGAGGTTCATGCGCTCATTCCAGTCAACAAGTTCTCGATAGTAAATCTCGAACTGCTCAAGCTGTTCAGGAGTAAGATGGAGTCCCAGTTTTTGTGCGCCGTCCCGTAGCTTTTTCATATGAACTAGTATGCTCAAAGAGCAAAGCCTCTAAACTATGAAACGATAACTATAGCTCTCTTGAGGTAACCTCAAATTTCCAATTGTCAAGAAATTGTACATTAACTAAAAGAAGCTTGAAGTGCAGACTCTTTGCCTCCTCAATATCTTTCTTAGTCCATCCCTTCCTAGACCGCCGAGACCAATTCCCCTTTAAACTATGCTTAGATTTGCCAGGACGGCTTGTCTTTACCTCAATAAGATAAGGCTCAGATTTTTCGTAGCCCTTAAGAGCAATAAAGTCGAATGACCACCTAGAACCTTCTC
This sequence comes from Dehalococcoidales bacterium, assembly GCA_030628245.1. Classification (GTDB taxonomy): domain Bacteria; phylum Chloroflexota; class Dehalococcoidia; order Dehalococcoidales; family RBG-16-60-22; genus JAFGPF01. The sequence continues at coordinate 4,625 of DAOVRI010000089.1, read as the reverse complement.
TCGCCAAACTCTCAAGGTATTGGATTTGCTTCTCCTTCAACCTCCCCTTCAACCTGTCTCTCAAAAACCTTAAAAATTCATCACCAAAAAGAAATTTGTTAATAGGAACTATACGTTGGTCACGAAGGTATTTCCAAGCAATATCTTCGCCAATGATTCCAATAAAACTAGTGTCTTTCTCTTTTAATAGGTCAATAAGCATCTCAAACTCAACCTTATTGCCTTAGCTTCACTTCAATTATACCATTGTTGCATCTAGATAAAATAACGGTTGATATTAAGCTGACGGGGCGTTTAGTCGGGGCATCAACCCCCCATATTTACAAGGAATTTTAGAGGGGCAAAGCCTATTTTATCTTTTCCCACCCACCGCCCTCGCATCATTAGAGGCTTATCCTATAGTATATACCCCACATCCCCAAAAAATGGGGAGTTTGAGGGGCACCAGCCCCTCTTCTCTTTCTTCCCCCTCTCCTGCTGAAAGCCTTGCCAGGAGAGGGGGACACAGGGGGTGAGGTAGAAATTATTAGATTACCTACACAACCATGAAAATATAATACAGATACACCACGATGCCCGCAAAGACAACGCTGTCCATGCGGTCCAGCAAGCCGCCGTGACCTGGCATGAGGTTGCCCGATTCCTTGACGCCGGAATTACGTTTCAGCAGCGACTCCACGAGGTCGCCGATTTGCCCGAAGATGCTGATGAGCACGCCCAGGAGTATCGCCTGCCAGTAGCTCAGGGGGAGTTGTAGCGGCGTATCCAGCGTGAAAAGCAGGCTGATAATCACCGCCCCGAATAGTCCGGCTACCGCCCCTTCCCAGGTCTTACCGGGACTGATGAGCGGCGCCAGTTTGTGCTTACCGAACGCTTTACCCAGAAAGTAGGCGGCGGTATCGGAACCGAAGGTGGCGAACAGAGCCAGATATAACCAGTCCCGCCCGGCATCCAGCCTTAGTGTCACCAGATAGCTCAACAGCCAGCCCACGTAAAGAATACCGACCATTATCCATGCCCAGTTGGTAACAGCGCCTTCTTTCTGCAGTGAAAACAGCAGTAATATCAGAGAAAGCGCTATGCCTGACGTCAACAACAGCGGGACAGTGAGTTCGTAATCGTAATGTGGGTGCAGGATAAACAGTAACGTCCAGACCATGCCAAAACAGGTAAGCGGTATGAATTTAACCACGCCCACCATTTTGTAGAATTCGAGGACAGCCAGTAATCCCCAGACGGCCGCCAGTATCGTGAACCACGGCCACGGCCCATCAAACCAGATGGCGACGATGAGAAGAGGAATGCCACAAAGTGCTGTTACGACTCTTTTCCTGAGCATTTGGCTTTCGATTGCAGCCCGCCAAAGCGCCTCTGCCTCTGGCTATAGGCCAGCAAAGCTTTCTTCAGTTCCTCTTCGTTAAAGTCTGGCCAGAGAACCGGGGTAAAGTAATATTCGCTATAGGCTGCCTGCCATATCAGAAAATTGCTGGTGCGAATCTCCCCACCCGTGCGAATTACCAGGTCGACATCAGGGAAATCAACGGTATGGAGATATTCCCCAAACGATTTTTCGTCGATATCTTCAGGGGGTATTTCCTCATCGATAATGTTACGTACCGCGTTCAGTATTTCCTCGCGCCCCCCGTAATTTAACGCCACGCCGAGAGTCATGCCGGTATTCCCGGCGGTAAGGTTGACCGCTCTTTTTATCGACTTTTGCAGCGCCGGGGAAAGGCCATCAAGATGACCGATGTGGCGGATTCTCACGCCGTTTTTGTGGAGTTTACGTGTCTCTTTACCTATGATGTGCTCCAGAAGATGGAACAAGCCGCTAACCTCATCTTCAGGGCGACTCCAGTTCTCGGTGGAAAAGGCATAAAGAGTGGCGTACTCGACAGCATGATTATTGAGGTATATGATAATAGGGCATATGTTTTTCCCCCCGGCCCAATGTCCTTCCAAACGCGGCAGTCCACGCTTCTCGGCCCATCTGCCGTTACCATCCATTATAAAGGCTACATGTCGGGGAAGACCGGTGATACTTTCCATATTCGTTGAGGCAACCGCTACCCTGGCCTAGACTCATCCAGAGTAGGCACAGATTGTCCGTATTAGACTTCCAGGAGTTCCTGTTCCTTATCCTTACCGAACTTTTCGATTTCAGCCATAAAAACATCGGTTAGCTTTTGCAACTGGTACTGAGCGCGTTTTTGTTCGTCCTGCGATATCTCCTTGTCCTTTTCCATCTTTTTAAACTCATTCATGGCATCATGTCGCAGGCTGCGTATCGCTACCCGCCTCTCCTCAATTCTCCGGTGTACTACCTTAATCAATTCCTGTCGGCGCTCTTCGCTGAGGGGCGGGATAGCTATCCTGATGATATTGCCGTCACTGGAGGGATTCAGGCCGAGCTCCGATTTCAGTATCGCCTTCTCGATGTTGTGGATGCTGTTTTTGTCCCAGGGATGGATAACCAGTAGCCCGGCTTCGGGGGCTGAAATACCGGCGAGCTGATTTAACGGCGTGGGAACACCGGCGTATTCTACTTTTATATGCTCGACGAGAGCAGGCGTGGCGTGCCCGGTACGAATCGTGGCCAGGTCGGCACGGTACACCTTTATCGAGGACTTCATCTTATCTTCGATGCTCTTTAAAGTCTCGGTTACCATATCAACTCTCACTTGTTACCAGCGTACCTATCGGCTCGCCGAGGACAACCTTGCGCATACCGTCGGGGGCTTCAAGGTCAAAGACGATTATGGGGAGTTTATTATCGAGGCATAACGATAGAGCGGTGGTATCCATAATTTCAAGTCGCTTGTTTAACGCTTCCAGGTGAGTAATCCTGTCGAACTTCTTGGCCTTGGGGTCTTTAAGCGGGTCGGCAGAGTAGATGCCATCCACGTTGTTCTTGGACATCAGCAGGACTTCAGCACCGATTTCTATGGCACGCAGGGCGGCGGCCGTATCCGCCGTCATATACGGATTGCCGGTGCCCCCGGCAAAGATAACCACCCTGCCCTTTTCCAGGTGCCGGATAGCACGCCGTCTGATATAAGGCTCGGCTACCTGCCTGATATCCAGGGCCGATTGTGTCCTGGTATCGACGCCTTCCCTTTCCAGCACGTCCTGGAGGGCCAGGGCGTTGATTACCGTGGCCAGCATGCCGGCATAGTCGGCGGTAACGCGTTCCATGCCGTCGGCTTCAGCCTGGGAGCCCCGCCAGATATTGCCCCCGCCGACGACGATACCGACGCTGACCCCTGTCTCGGTCATCTGTTTTATCTGGCGGGCTATCCTGGTCAAAGTGGGATTATCGATTCCATAGCTGTGCCCGCCGCGCAAGGCCTCACCGCTGAGCTTGAGTAGTACCCGCTTGTACTTTGCTTCAGGCATTTTTCTACCTCTAGCTGCCCAATTCGTATCTGCTGAATCGGCGTACCCTGATGTTTTCTCCTACTTTAGCGATTGTTTCCACGATGATATCTTTGACGACCCTGGTGGGGTCTTTAATATACGGTTGCAGCAGCAGGCAGGCTTCTTCCGGGACGACTTCTTCATCTTCCGGCACGTCTTCCTCGGATATATATCTGGGTGCCAGTGCCGCCACCTGCATGGCCAGGCAGTGAGCCAGTTCTTTGAACTCATCAGTGCGGGCGACGAAGTCGGTCTCGCAGTTAAGCTCGACCATGGCTCCGATACGCCCGGCGGTATGTATGTAGGCTTCGACCAGCCCCTGGCCGGTAGCGCGTTCCGCTTTTTTCTGAGCTTTAAGGAGCCCATTTTCTTTGAGAGTTGCCAGAGCTTTTTCCATGTCTCCTTCAGTGCCGACCAGGGCACTCCGGCAGTCCATGATACCGGCGCCGGACTCTTTTCTAAGCTCCTTTATCATTTCCGTGGTGATTTCCAAGTGTTCCTCCTTATTCTTCATCCGGTGTGAAAATTAACGGTTCGGCGGCTTCTACAGCCGGTGCCTCTTCTGCTGCTTCTTCCTTTTCCTCGACCACCTCGGGCGTGACGGCGGTGACCTCGCCTATTTTGCCTTCGAGAACGGCATCCGCAATCTTGGTGCAGATAAGCTTGATGGCGCGGATGGCGTCGTCGTTGGCGGGTATGGGATGGTCTATTTCATCGGGATTGCAGTTGGTATCCACGATGGCGACCAACGGCACGCCCATGCGCCGTGCTTCGGCGATGGCAATCCTTTCTTTGGTGGGGTCGATGATAAATATGGCACCGGGCAGAGCCGTCATTTCTTTAAAGCCGCCCATCTGCCTGTTTAATTTATCGATTTTCTCGCCGATTTTGAGGACTTCTTTCTTGGTGAGCCGGCCAAGCTCGCCCCTGGCCATCTGGTCTTCGAGTCGCACGAGCTGGTCGATGCGGGCCTGAATCGTGGCGAAGTTGGTGAGCATGCCTCCCAGCCAGCGCTGGTTGACGTAGTACATGCCGCAGCGTTCCGCTTCTTCCTGTACGGATTCCTGAGCCTGTTTCTTGGTGCCGACGAAGAGGATTGACTCGCCGCTGGCGACGACGTCCTTGATGAAGTCGCAGGCTTTGTCGAGCATGACGGCGGTTTGTTCCAGGTCGATGATGTGGATGCCGTTGCGCTTGGTGAAGATGTA
>DAOVRI010000200.1 GCA_030628245.1 Dehalococcoidales bacterium | reverse complement strand
TGGATATGGAGAATCCCAGCGCTTCATCGGCCTGTTCAAAGATAGCTTTAACTGATTTAGCGTTGTCGTAAAGGTCACGCCCCATGCCCACGGACTGAGAGCCCTGGCCGGGGAATACCCAGGCTACTTTCGTCATCTCGGTTGCTTTCCCTCCTCTTAAGTAACTCTAAGATATAAAGCAGACTCCCTGCGCAGGACTGGAATAAGGGAAACAAGACAGGAGGAGTCTCTCACCGGGTGGAGAAATTAGCCAGCCGCTTTTTTCCGCCCTTCCATCTTGATAACTTCCCGTCCGTTATAGGTTCCGCAGGTGGGACAGGCATGGTGGGGCATCTTGGGGCTATGGCACTGGGGACAAATATCCGGTGCTGGCGGTTTCAGGGCATTATGACTCAGCCGGTTACCGGCACGTGACTTGCTTTTTTTCCGTTTTGGTAGAGCTCCCATACAGTACTCCGTTCTTTAAGATATTATTTCGTCAGGGGCTACAGCAGTTTTGTCAACTCAGACCAGCGGGGGTCTATCTCCTGTACCGGGCAGTCGCATTTCCCCTGATTCAGATTTTGTCCGCATCTCTGGCACAGTCCGGCACAGTCTTTCTTACAGAGCGCCTTCATCGGGACGGCCATTACCGAATATTGACGTATCGCTTCCGATAAATCTATGGTGTGATGTTCGTCAATGGTAAAGTTACTGGCCTCTTCAGACAGGGGCAGCGGCGCCCCGCTCAATACATCTACAGTAGGTAAAAACTCCTCTTCAAAGTTTACTTTCAGCGGGTGGCGGAACTGACCCAGACAGCGATTACAGGTGAGTTCTACTTCGGTGCTCAGCGCGCATTTCACCAGGATACTGCGCTGGGTGCGCAGCAGGTGGCACTCACCTTGGGTCGCGTATTTCTTTCCGTCACCGATAATATCAGCCGCTTCGTTAATCTCGTAATCCCGTGTCGCCCCGATGGATTCTTGAAGCAACTGAGATACATTTATCTGCATGCCACCTCACCTCCACTCTAACCGAACTCAGTATATTATAGGCTAAATTAGGTGCCTGCCGCAAGCCTGAGGAGAGATTAAGCTGATTTTACTTCTACCTCACCCTCTGTATCCCCCTGCCTTCGCCGAAGCGGCTACGCGCAGGCAGGCCTCTCCTGACGAGGTGTCACAGGAGAGGGGGAGAAACAAAAAAGAGGGGCTTTCGCCCCTCTTAAACTCCCTGTAGGGGGGGTGTATCTTGCGGGATAAGCTACAGATGCCGCGAGGGCGGCTTGGGTGGGAATAGATATTAAAAAGGGGGGGGTCAGGGGGATGGGTTTCAAATAAACTTACCCCTTCAGCTTCTTAATCAGCATCGGCACTACCTGGAAAAGGTCGCCGACGATGCCGTAGGTGGCCACCTCGAAGATAGGGGCATTGGGGTCGTCGTTGATGGCGACGATGATATCCGAGGTCTGCATGCCCGCCAGGTGCTGGATGGCCCCGGAGATGCCGCAGGCAATGTAGAGCTTGGGGCAAACGGTCTTCCCGGTCTGGCCCACCTGGTGGCTGTAGGGAATCCACCCCTCGTCCACCGCCGCCCGCGATGAGCCCAGCGCCGCTCCCATAGCTTCCGCCAGTTCGGCGAGCAGCTTGAAGTTTTCCGGTTTGCCCAGTCCCCGCCCGCCGGAGACGATGATGTCGGCATCCTCAAGCTTGACCGTCTCCGTAACGTCGTCAATAAAGTCGAGAAGTCTGGTCTTTGACGTGATACCTTCTTTTTTAAAGTCGACCCTGATAATCTGGCCCTGGCGTTTCTCGTCCGGGTTGTTCTTTTTAAAGACGCGCGGGCGGACAGTGGCCATCTGGGGGCGCTTCGCCGGGCAGATGATGGTGGCCATGATATTGCCGCCGAAGGTGGGGCGGGTCTGCAGGAGGAGCCTTTTCTCGATATCGATATCCAGTCCGGTGCAGTCGGCGGTAAGCCCGGTATTCAAAATGGCCGCCACGCGTGGAAAGAAGGAGCGACCCAGCGCCGTAGCCCCGGCGATAACTATCTCCGGCTGGTGCTCTCTGATAAGTTCGATGAGCTTATGGGTGAGGTAGTCCTCCTGATTATCGGCCAGGTCCGGACTGTCCACCAGGTAGACCTTGTCGGCGCCGTAAGCTATCAGCCGGTCGATGCCCTCAACATTATGGCCGAGGCACACCGCGCATAGTTCCGTCTGCAAGGTATCGGCCAGCTCCCTGCCCCGGGAAAGGAGTTCGTAGGCGACATTTTTCAGGGTGCCGCGCCGCTGCTCGGCGAATACCCAGACGCCGCGGAAGCTATCGCTTAATTCTACGGTTTTTTGGGGTGCTTCGATGGTGATGGCCTCAAAGCTGCAGGCGTCCACGCAGGCGCCGCAGAGGGTGCAGCCCTCTTTTAATTGTACCTTATCATCGACCATGTCCAGCAGGCCGAAGGGACAGGCCGGAACGCAGTTGCCGCAGCCGGTACATTTTTCAAGGTCGAAATTAATTCCCATGTCTACCAGTCAGTCTTTCTTTCCGGTTTTTTTATTTTGAAGCGTTATCGCCTGCCATTGGCATATGTCCACACATTCGCCGCAGGAAATACAGCCCTCCTTGACCCGGCACTTCATATCCTCCACGGCCAGCACGCCGACAGGGCATACATAAGTACAGGCGCCGCAGCCGGTACACTTTAGTACATCTATCGTGACTCCCATTAATAAAAATTCTTAGCACAAACCGGCATTCTTGAGTCTATCAATCAGCGTATCCACCTGCTTTTCCAGGGGACCTTCCAGCATCTCGGCCTGGTGGACTCGCTGGGGGAAGAACACTTTTATTACCTGGGTGGAGGAGCCGGACAGGCCGACCATACTTTCGTCGACGCCCAGTTCCTGAATGCCCCAGGTAGGGATGACGGCGCTCTTCGACCTCATGATGCCGCGCAGCGAGGGCAGGCGGGGCACGTTGATTTCCTTGGCGACGGTAATGACAGCCGGCAGGGTCGTCTCGATGACTTCATGGCCTTCCTCCACCATCCGTCGCAAACGCAGGTAACCGCCTCTTATCTCTTCTATCTGGCTGACATAGGCGACGAAGGGTATGTCCAGCATCTCCGCTAGTTCCGGGCCTACCTGACCGGTATCCCCGTCGATGGTCTGCCGCCCGCAGATGGTGAGGTCGCATTTTTCCAGTTTAGTAATAGCCCGCGACAGGGTATAGGCGGTTGCCCGGGTATCGGC
>DAOVRI010000126.1 GCA_030628245.1 Dehalococcoidales bacterium | reverse complement strand
CTATGAGGAGATGCTGGAAATGGTGACCTACGGGTTCAAGGCGATACATCCCCGGGCGGTAGAGCTGGGTGAGCTGTTCAGCGTCCCCATTCTGGTGGCGTCGAGCTTTAATGAGAACCCCGGTACGTTAATTCACAAAGAGGTGTCTATGGAAATACGAAATAAAGTAAGAGGTATAGCCCATGACCTTGATGTTGCCAAGATAACCGTAGTCGGCGTACCCGACCGGCCGGGTATCGCCGCGGGAATCTTCGTTCCTCTGGCGGAGGCCGGTATCAGCGTCGATACCATCGTTCAGAATGCCAGCATCGAGAATATCACCGACCTTACCTTCACGGTAGCCAAGGGCCAGCTGAAAGGGGCGATGGCGGTCGTCAAACCGATAGCCGGGTCAATCGGCGCCAGGGAGTGCGTCAGCGACTCCAAACTGGGTAAGGTGAGCATCATCGGCACCGGCATGCAGTATGCCCCCGGTTACGCCGCCCGCATGTTCGATGCCCTCAGAAAAGAGAAAATCAACGTCCAGCTTATCGCGACATCGGAAATAAGGATAACCTGTATTATCGACGAGGCCAGAGTAAAGGATGCGGTGCGAGCTTTACACCGCGCCTTCGAGCTGGAAACAGAGGATTAAATAATATTTACGAGGTGTTGTTAGACGGCCACCACCTCTTTGACTTCGGGGATTTCCTGCTTCAGGATGCGTTCAATCCCATTCTTCAGGGTCAATTGTGACAAAGGACAGCCGGCGCAAGCGCCGACCAATTTTACTTTTACGATACCGTCGGTAACCTCCACCAGTTCCACATTGCCCCCATCCCTTACCAGGACCGGACGTACTTTTTCGAGTACCTCTTCCACCTTATCTTGCATTTTAACCCTATCTCCTTTAGAATTTAACTGTGCCCCTATTTAAATTCTATCTGCCGGGGGGGCAATTTGTCAAACAGCGCATTTTTGTGTCTTAAACCCCTTGTATGATGTTTCGCATTGGTGTAGAATAAATTACTAAAAAATTGTTCCGGTTCCGGAGACGATATGACGCGTGATGACGAAAGACAGCTAAGGCTCAAGCAGCAGCGCAGCAAAGAGGCCATCGACCTGGCGATGCAGGCACGCTGGCAGGAGGCCGTCGGGATCAATAAGGAAATCATCGGGAGCTTTCCGGAAGATGTTGATGCTTACAATCGCCTGGGCAGGGCCTGCATGGAACTGGGGCGGTATACGCAGGCCCGGGAAGCCTATAGCCGGACGGTGCAGCTGGACCCCTATAATGCTATTGCCAATCGGAACCTGCGGCGCCTGAGTGATCTGGGAGAGTCGGACAGCGCCGAAGTGGAAACGGACAAGGTCGAGCCGCACCATTTTATCGAAGAAATAGGCAAGGCCGGGGTGGTTACCCTCTACGAGCTGGCGCCCAAGGAGAACCGCGCCAGGATGGTGGCGGGCGACAAAGTACAATTGAAGGTTGACGGCTCCGTTCTGTCGGTCGAAAACAGCCGCGGTAACTATATGGGAGAGGTCGAACCAAAGTATGCCCAGCGGCTTATCCGGCTGATTCTGGGGGGCAACCAGTACACGGCATCCGTGGTTAAGTCCGCCGTGGACTTGATGACCGTGATAGTGAGAGAAACTTACCAGCACCCCAGTCAGGCCGGCAAGCTGTCCTTCCCGCCGAAGGGGATGGAGGAGTTCCGTCCTTACGTCAGCGATAAACTGTTGAAAGTGGATGAGGATGGGGAGGAAGATGAGCCCGGTTATACGATAATCGGTGGCGACGAAATAGAAGTATTGCCCGAGGAGTCCGAGGGCGTCGATGATAATACGGATAGCGATGACGAATAGGAGGTTGAGCTAATTATGGTTTCGGGCACAGTGAAGCCGGTTAATATCGAAGATGAAATGAGGGGTTCCTACCTCGATTACGCGATGAGTGTCATCGTCGCCCGCGCCCTGCCGGATGTACGTGACGGGTTGAAACCGGTGCACCGGCGTATCCTTTATGCCATGAACGACATGGGGCTGCGGCCGACCGGGCCCCATCGGAAAAGCGCCCGTATCGTCGGTGAAGTGCTGGGTAAGTACCATCCGCATGGAGATACCTCGGTCTATGACGCCATGGTACGCATGGCGCAGGAATTCTCGATGCGTTATCCCCTGGTTGACGGGCAGGGCAATTTCGGCAGTGTCGATAATGACCCTCCCGCCGCCATGCGATATACCGAGGCGCGCCTGGCGAAGATAGCGGAAGAGATGCTGGTTGACATCGACAAGGACACCGTGGACTTCATGGCTAACTTCGATGACAGCCTTCAGGAGCCCAAAGTGCTGCCCACCAAATTACCCAACCTGTTACTGAACGGCAGTTCCGGCATCGCCGTGGGCATGGCTACCAATATCCCGCCGCATAATTTGAGCGAGGTGTGCGACGCTATTGCCCACCTCATCGATAACCCCAAGGCTACCATCGAAGAGCTCTGTAAATTCGTTGAAGGTCCGGACTTTCCTACGGCCGGCATTATCCAGGGGCGGGAAGGTATCATGAATGCCTATACTACCGGGCACGGCAAGCTGGTGGTCCGGGCCAAGGCCCATATCAGCAGCCCCACCGCGGTCGGCCGACGCCAGATAATCGTCAACGAGCTTCCCTACCAGACGAATAAGGCGTCCCTGGTTGAGAATATCGCCGAGCTGGTCAGGAGCAAGAAAATCGAGGGCATCAGCGACCTGCGTGACGAGTCCGACCGCCAGGGAATGCGTATTGTCATCGAGCTGAAAAAGGAAGCCCAGCCGCGGCAGGTACTCAATAACCTTTACAAATATACCTCCATGCAGTCCTCCTTCTTCGTCAATATGCTGGCCTTGGTCGACGGGCAACCGAGGGTAATCAGCCTGAGAGAGGCGCTGCAGAATTTCGTGGATTTCCGCCACATAGTAATCACGCGGCGCTCCCGCTATAACCTGAAACAGGCCAAGGCCAGGGCCCATATACTGGAAGGCCTGAGAACGGCGCTGGATAATATCGACGCGATAATTAGTACCATCCGAAAGTCCGAGACGGCCGAGGCAGCCCGTAAAAACCTGATGGAAGGCTTCGGCCTGACCCAGCTTCAGGCGCAGGCAATCCTTGATATGCAGCTGCGCCGTCTGGCCAATCTGGAAAGGCAGAAGATACTCGACGAATATGCCGGGGTGGTCAAGACAATCGCCTACCTGGAAGACCTGCTGGCCAATCCCAGGAGGATTCTCGTCCTGATAAAGGAGGAGGTGGCGGAGCTGAAGTCCAAATACGGCGACGAGCGCCGCACCGCCATCGTTGAGCAGGGAGTGCTCGAGTTTACCGAGGAAGACCTCATCCCCCACGAAAGAGTGGTGGTAACGCTCAGCCGCCGCGGCTTCATCAAGAGAATTCCCTCGAAGACCTACCCGACGCAGCATCGTGGTGGCGTTGGTAGAATAGGCCAGGTGACCAGGGACACCGATGCCGTCATGCTGCTGGTCGTGGCCGATACCCACGACGACCTCTTTTTCTTCACTGACCGCGGCAAGGTCTTTTACCTGAAGTGCCACGAAGTCCCCGCCGCTTCACGCACGTCGAAGGGACTGGCCATCATCAATCTGCTGTCCATTACCGAGGGTGAAAGAGTCACGTCCATGACCGCCACCACCGGTTTAATGCCGGACGCCTATCTGGTGCTGGCCACGAAGCTAGGGGAGATAAAGAAGACGTCACTGGATAAATTCGCCGCCGTGCGGAGCAGCGGACTTATCGCCATGGACCTGGCACCGGGAGATGAGCTGGTATCAACCTGTATGGCCACCGATAAGGATGAAGTCGTCCTGGTGACGCGCAGGGGGCAATCGATATGTTTTAGTGTTTCCAGCCTGAGGGCCGCCTCCAGGACCAGCGGCGGCGTACGCGCTATCCGCTTGGCCAAGGGCGACGGTGTGGTCAGCCTGGACAGGGTCGACCCGGAAGCCTTTATGATGGTGGTTACCGAGGGAGGCTACGGCAAGATTACCGCGCTGTCCAGGTACCCGCGGCAGCACCGCGCCGGCAGTGGGGTGAGGACGTTCAAGATAGTCGACAAGTCGGGAGAGGTGACGGCGGCCAGAGTAGTAACAACGAAGCAGCAGGTCATGTTGATATCGGCCGAGGGCATGGTAACGCTGACTCCGGTAAAGGAAGAAGACCCCAAACATGGTATCAGCACCCAGGGCCGGAGCACGCAGGGGGTCAGGGTGATGACCCTCGATGAAGGCGACCGGCTGGTGGCTATTACCTCCGTGGAGTAGTAAATGCGCAACTGCGCAGTTGCGCATTATTTTCTATTGGCGCAGTTTTCCAGTTCTTCGAGGCCGCAGGTATTACAGGGGCCGTTACGGCAGTCGGGCGTGTCTTTACCCTCCCGGGCGCGCTCGAGTTCCCGCTTCAAAAAAGTGTCGGTTACGCCCGAATCAATATGAGACCAGGGCAGCACTTCGTCCAGGGAGCGCTCGCGGTGGGCGTAGAAACCGGGCTCCAGGTCGGCATCGGCAAAGGCGCGGCGCCAGCTTTCATTATTGAAGTGCTCGGTCCAGGCATCGAATTTACAGCCCAGCTCCCAGGCGCGGTGAATGACTTTACCCAGGCGCCGGTCTCCCCGCGACATGGTAGCTTCCAGCAGGCTGGTCTGGGGGTCGTGCCAGGACAGGCGCGTACCCTTATGTTGCAGGCCCTGCTGGAGAATTTCGTGCCTGATGGTTAATTCAGACTCCTGTATCTGAGCGAACCACTGGAAGGGCGTATGCGGCTTGGGAACGAAGGTGGAGACACTCACCCGTATCATCGGCCTTTTGCCGCTGGCTTTCTTGCCCTCGGCGCGGACCTTTTCCACTAGGGTGACGATGCTTTCGACATCCTCAGCGGTCTCGGTGGGCAGGCCGACCATAAAGTAGAGCTTGAGGCCGGTCCAGCCGCGCTCGAAAGCGGTGGCGGCCGTGGCCAGCAGGCTTTCTTCCGCGAGGTTCTTGTTGATGGCGCGCCGCAGCCTCTCGGTGCCGGCTTCCGGGGCGAAGGTGAGTCCGGTGCGACTGCGGGTGGGGAGGGAACCGACGAGTTTGATGGAGAAATCGTCCAGACGCAGGCTGGGCAGCGACAGGGTAAGGTTCGGGTAGCTCTTGGATAATTTACCAACCAGTTCGTCGATGCCGGCGTAGTCGGTAGTATTCAGCGAGACCAGAGAGACCTCGTCGTAGCCGCAGTTATTGATAAGCTCCCCGGTTGCCTGAAGCACCTCCTCGTGGGGGCGCTCACGCACGGGACG
>DAOVRI010000122.1 GCA_030628245.1 Dehalococcoidales bacterium | reverse complement strand
GTCTCCACCGTTTCTTTAGCCAGAGCCGTCAGCGGGTGCATACCGGCCTTCTTAAAGATGACGCCGGCATAGCCGACCACCTCCATATAATCGCCGGTGGTATCGCCGCTGGTCTGGTATTTTATTAATTCCGCCCCGGTGACCCCCAGCTCTTTCGCAGCTGATATGAGGGTGACCACCGGGCCGTGGGCGCACATCGATATGCGGAGGTCTTTATACCGCCGGGTTAGTTCGTCCTCGTCGAGGGCCAGCATGGCCTCCACCGCCTTCATGTCCTTCTCTTCGGCGGATGCCTGCGGCTCGTGGTGGGTCATGTCGCCGCTGGCGAGTATCACCGCCTCTCTATTCAACTCTTTAATCGACCTGGCGATACTATGTCCGATTTCCTTATAGATGTCAGCGGAGGCACCGGCGAGGATGATGGGCACTATCCGCACATCCGGCTTTAAATACTGCAGGAAGGGAAGTTGCACCTCGACGGCATGCTCCTCCAGGTGCGCCCGGACGTCCTCCTCCGCGTATTCGGATACGGCGACGATTTTCCGGGCCAACTCCGAGTCGATTTCCACCTCTCCCATGGGCATTTTCCACGTGCCCTCGACCATGACGCTGAACGGTTTTCCCAATCCGGAGTGGGTGGGCCCCATGATGATAAAGGTATCTTTGAAATTGATTCTGGAGATGGTCGCTCCGGCTACCGCTCCGGAATACTGGTAACCGGCGTGAGGCATGAGCAGGCCGACGGCCTCAACTTTCGGCGCGTCCTTATTCACGTACTGCGCAATCGTTGCCCTGAGTTCCGAAGCTGAGGCAGGATAGAAGTATCCGGCAACATATGGATTCCTTATCATTTTACCCCTCCTTCAGGACGAGTATTTAGGACGAGTCCTTCGAGCCGGGCGACCTGAAATTAAGCTCCGCCCCGCAGAATCGACACCGCGAGCCCTCCAGCCCCACGACTTCGGTCTGGTAACCGAGCCTCGTCACGACGGTCTTGCCGCAGGCATAGCACCGGGTGCTCTCGCTCTCGTGGCCGGGGACGTTGCCGGCATAGGTAAACCTGAGTCCGGCCCGGCGGCCTATCTCGCAGGCGCGGTCGATAGTAGCCAGCGGCGTCGAGGGCAGGTGCGTCAATCGGTGGTAGGGATGAAAGCGGGTCACATGCCAGGGAGTCAGTTCGCCCAGCTCATCTCTTATCCAGTTAGCGATTCCCTCAAGTTGCTTATCATCATCGTTCATGGTGGGGATGATGTTGGTGACCACCTCGACGTGCATATCCCATTTGTCTTTTGCCCGCCTGGTTACTTCGAGAATTTCCTGCCAGCGGGGTATCCCGGTCAGAGCTTTGTAAAAATCATCGGAGAATCCTTTGATATCGACGCGCCAGGCGTCCAGATAAGGACCGATGGCATCCAGCGCCTCGGGCGTGGCGTAGCCGTTGGTCACATAGACGGTATATAGATTGTTCTCTTTGGCCAATCTGGCGGAGTCGAGGGTATGTTCGAACCAGATGGTCGGCTCGTTGTAGGTCCAGGCGATGCCCTGGCAGTCGTACTGCTTGGCGAGTTTAATCGATGTCTCCGGCTGTAGTTCCCGGCAGCCGTGCAGCAGGGAGGTGCTATCGGCGGTAGATATTTCCCAGTTCTGGCAGTGCTGGCAGTGGAAGTTACATCCGAGCGTACCTAAGGAGAAACACAGCGTGCCGGGGTAGAAGTGGAACAGGGGTTTCTTCTCAATGGGGTCAGCGGCGACGGAGGATACTCTGCCGTAATTCAGATTGTACAGAATGCCGCCGCGGTTCTGGTACATGCCGCAGACGCCATACTTATCCGGATTAATCCGGCAGCGCCACTGGCAGGTATAGCACCTTACCCTTGAGTCCGGCAGTTTTTCATAGAGCACAGCCTCGTGCATAGCCCGGC
The DNA here is from genome assembly GCA_030628245.1 of Dehalococcoidales bacterium. Lineage (GTDB taxonomy): Bacteria > Chloroflexota > Dehalococcoidia > Dehalococcoidales > RBG-16-60-22 > JAFGPF01. The sequence goes on along the minus strand of DAOVRI010000122.1, from coordinate 3,561 downwards.
TCCCCCCGCACCTTACCCTAATTATATCACTCAGGTATTGTCAATTATAGTGCCCTATATTTTAGTGACTTTCAGGGGGCGCTTTCTTGAGGAACCGGGGACTCTGAACTTATTGTTATCGAAGCGGGGTATGGCTTTTTCAGTCGGCTTGTCCACCTGTGGAACCCATTCGTAGGGTATGCGGTAGGCACGGTAGAGCAGATTTATCTTAATCATCCTGTGCGTGTACGGGCTGAGGTACTCCCATACTATTTCGTGTTCCGCAGTTACCTCGAAGATGCGCCCGTCCTGTCCCTCTGTTATCAAAGTGTTTCCGTTGGGGAGGCGCTGCGCCGAGCTGACAAAACTGCTGTAGAACGTGTTGAAGCCGGGAATCATGAACCCCTCCCGGCGCTGGGGGTACTGCCAGACAATTTCGAGGGTCGTGGGGTTGAGCTCCAGCACCCGCGAGTAGTCCCTTCGGGCGTTGTCGATTCCGGTGGGTGCACCGGGGTTAGGAGCGCCGTAACCGGCATACCCCCCGTTATCGAAGATGAGGATATTGCCTTCGCCCGGCAGTCCCCGGGGAATCAAGTGGGCATGGTGCTGGCCGATTATCTGCCCTATGTTTTTGAGCGCCGGAGTGGCCGTAAAATCCGGTCCCAGCTGCCAGACGATTTTACCTGTCTTCTTGTCGGTGATGGCGGTTATGTTCGTCTGCCGGCCGGCCCAGATAATATTATCCGGGTGAAAACGTTGGTCCCCGTCGTCGAACCAGCGGTTGGGGCCGAGGGTGGACATGCAGTTCGTATGCATCCAGTCGCCGACACCGCCGCCGGCTGGCTTCATGCCGGGATTGCGTGCCATGGTGTTCCTGGCTTCCTCGCTGAACCCCAGTTCATCGAAATGCTCGCTGCAAACCCATTCCCAGATTATCTTCCCGTCCCAGGTGACCTCGATAATAGTATCATCCGCGAGCAGCTTGTCGCTTATCCGGGTGTCCGTGAGATTTTTATGACAGAGAATTAAGGTATTTCCTCTGTCAACCAGGGGGTTCATGCCGGGGGCAAAATACCCCACCGGGTTGCCTTCTCTCTGGTAATCGTGGTGCTGCCTGAGCATCCACCTGGGCTTCTGGCGCGGGTCCTTGATGCGCTCGTATCTATCGAACTTCCAGACGACGTTGCCATCCCAGTCTGCCTGTACCAGGTCGAGCATATCCTGATAGCCGTATTTGAAATTCCTGGCGCCGGTGCTGCCCATGATATACCCGCCGGGCAGCATCTTATTGGGGAAGCCATCAAATCCTTTCCACTGGTTGACCACGTTGCCGTTCATATCAACCAGGATGGCTCCCGCGCCTCTTGCCTGATGCAGGCTGGCCTGGAACAGGGTGTAGCCGTTCCAGCATTTCTCCGGATAGTAAATAGTGGTGCCCGTGGGATAGACAGTCGGAGGCATGATTTCCCCTCCCCCGTGATAATAAGTTCGGGAACAGTATAGCTGCTTACAGTGCAGGTGGCAAGGGAAATATTTTACCCACCTTCTCCCCTTTACGAATCTGCCTCAAAAGATTATAATATATTGGTTTATTCTTAAGTAATTCAATCGGGGGTGAAACTTGGGCGTTTTATATATAGTCTCTGCGGAAGAAGCGGCGGGTAAGACCGCCATCTGCGCCGGTCTGGCCATGAACCTCGTGAATGACGGCAAGAAGGCGGGCTATCTGAAGCCGCAGGTGGTCGGGAAAGACGGCTCCGATGGTGATATCGTCTTTATGAAGGAAATATTAGGACTGACCGACGCCGTGAACGCGCCCGACGTGATTCAGGGCCGGGATGTGGTCCTCGTTGAGGCCATGCTTGGGCCGACAGCCGATGACACCGTGAGTAAGGAAACCTACGGCGCGGCCAGGGAGATGAAGGCTAGGGCTATCGCCGTGGAAGCCTATTCCGGTGAAGCCTCTAAATATATAGACGTTTACAAAGGATTCTGCGAGAATCTGCTGGGCGTCATTATCAACAAGGTGCCGGAGAGTCAGCTCACGCAAGTCAAAGACGAGGCTACGGCGCAGTTCGGCGCCGCGGGTATCAAGGTACTGGCGGTAATCCCCGAAAATAGAGTCCTGCTGGCCATAACGGTCGGCGAGCTGGCCGAAAGCGTCCGGGGGAAAATCCTGAACAACCCCGACAAATCGGGGGAGCTGGTCGAGAACTTCATGCTGGGAGCGATGGTCGTCGATTCCGGTCTGGACTACTTCGGACGCAAGGAAAATAAAGCCGCCATCGTCCGGCAGGACCGCCCGGATATGCAGCTGGCCGCGCTGGAAACATCGACCAGGTGTCTCGTCCTCACCGGCAGCAACGAGCCGCCGGTCTACAATGTCCTCCAGAAGGCGGAGGCGCGGGGCATTCCGATTATCACCACTGAGGCCGAGGTCAAAGATATCGCCGCCGGCCTCGAAGACACTCTCACGAGTACCAGACTGAACCAGGAGAAGAAGCTATCCAGGCTGGCCGAAGTGGTAAAACAGAACCTGGATATAAAAGCGGTAGTATAGCCGGCGGGGCACGCCCGGCTGAGAAGGGAGACTATAAACAAACCGGATTAAACGTCATCCGCGATTGACCGCATTTCCTTGCTCCTTAACAACAGGAAGCGGGGGAGGTTCCTGGGGTGGTTATTTTACTCTGGGACTTTTTATTTAGTCCAGCATTGATAAATTCAGACCGATTGTTATACAATTTTGCTTACCGCATTCCGGCACCCCGGCCGGACTTACCAGCCGGGAACTCGCGAAAAATCTAAAAAAGGGGGCAGGTGATTGAATGCACTAGGAAGACATTTACTGGTTGAGCTGCAAGACTGCGATAAGGAGGCATTAAATGACCTGGGCTTTCTCCGGGAGGCCATGTTGACCGCCGCCATCGACTGTGGCGCTGAGGTCCTCGGCGACTCCTTCCACCGTTTCAGTCCCCAGGGAGTGAGTGGCGTTGTCATCATCGCCGAGTCGCATCTATCCATTCATACCTGGCCGGAATACGGCTACGCCGCGGTTGACATCTTTACCTGCGGCACTACCGTCGAGCCCGAAAAGGCGGCCGAGGTAGTGATAGAGAAGCTCGGGTCCAAAAACCACTCTTTGACGGAGATACAAAGAGGGCTTCTGGTGACCGTATAGAACACGGACGTATTTATGGATACTGACCCTGATAAATGGCTATACGATAAAATAAACGAGAATTTTACACAGCTGCACCTTCTCGAAGAAGTACTGTACACCGGGCAGACGAAGTACCAATCTGCCCAGATAGTCCGCAGCCGCGTCTTCGGACTGTGCCTGGTACTCGACGGCAAGATTCAGTCCACGGAGAGGGACGAATTTATCTATCATGAAGCCCTGGTGCAACCGGCCATGATAACCTATCCCGGACCGGAGACGGTATTTATCGCCGGGGGTGGCGAAGGCGCGACCCTCAGGGAGGTATTATGCCATAAAACGGTAAAAAGAGCGGTGATGGTCGAAATCGACGCCGAAGTAACCGCCATCAGTCGGAAATACCTGCCCAATCACAGCCAGGG
>DAOVRI010000100.1 GCA_030628245.1 Dehalococcoidales bacterium | reverse complement strand
TCAATATGGTCTTCCTGGTAGTTTTGCCCGCAGGAACCACACTTTATTGAAGCTATCAATCTCTTAATCAGGCTTTCGTCCATCAACCCGGTCCCCGCAGTAAGTAAGATATGATTATTTAAGACTTGCGCTTATCGAAATCATCGAGGTCAAGAGTATTGATAAAATCGTAAAAAGCCGACATCTTTTTCTTCACCTCTTCGTCACTGACCTTGGGCTCTTTGCCCTCACCTTCGTCGCCCTCTTCGAAGATAGGCTTACCCGTCTCCCCGTCAAGCAGGATACCGGCCTTGTCCAGGACCGATTCGTCGGCGAAAATCGTGACCCCCGTTCTTACCGCCAGCGCCAGCGCATCGCTCGGGCGCGAGTCAACCTCCAGCTGTTTTCCGTCCACTTCGAGAATAACCTTGGCAAAAAAGGTGTCATTCTTGAGGTCATTGACGATGATAGAATTAACCGCCGCTCCCAGAACGTCAATAACCGAACTCAACAGGTCATGTGTTAACGGTCGAGGCACCGCCACCCCCTGCAGCTTAACCGCAATGGCATCCGCTTCAGCCGGGCCAATCCAGATAGGCAGATACCGGTCCGACATCTTCTCTTTCAGAATCACCACGCGCTGGTAGTTCATCAGGCTAACCCGAATGCTGTCAATCGTCATCTCTATCATAGCCAGTCCTCCGTCCCCTTTTCTCAACCGGTATAATTAATTCTAACCCCACATCAACAACCCTGTCAAATGATACCAAGGTATTGATTTGTGCGGTCTGTCCGGAATAGATTGGTGTTTTATACGTAGGCTTTTCAGGGTTGCTCTATTGTATGTCCCCCGGCACCCTTACTATAATTAAAGGTTGACAAGTCCATTTATTCAATATGCTATAATTAATACCGTCGTACCCAAGTAGAACCCATAAAATGGAGGCATAATAATGAAACAAGGCCAAAAAATCGTCGTCTGGTTTAACGAAGTCACCAAAAAGGATATACCTCTGGTGGGGGGTAAAGGGGCCAACCTGGGAGAGATGACCAATGCCGGAATCCCCGTGCCCCAGGGCTTTATCGTCACCGCCGCCGCTTACTTTGACTTTGTAGAAAAATCGGGTATCCAGGGTAAAATCAAGGCACTCCTTAACCCTGTAAACGTTCACGACAGCAAACAGCTTCAGGAGGTTGCCGCCGAAGTTCAGAAGCTGGTGGAAGATGCCGCCATGCCCCCTGAAATAGCCCAGGCAATCATGGAGGCCTACGTGAAGATGGGCAAAGGCCTTGTTGCCGTGCGCTCTTCGGCCACTGCGGAAGACCTGCCGGAGGCTTCCTTCGCCGGCCAGCAGGCCACCTTCCTCAATGTGCAGGGCGAGAAAGATGTGGTGAGGGCCGTCCAGGACTGCTGGGCATCGCTCTTCGGCGCCCGGGCCATTTTCTATCGCCAGGAACAGGGATTTGACCACTTTAATGTCGGCATCGCCGTACCCGTGCAGCATATGGTTCAGTCGGAATCCGCCGGCGTCATGTTCACCGTGGAACCCACCACCAGCGACAAGGAAAAGATTACCATCGAAGCCGTGCTGGGACTCGGTGAGATGATTGTCTCCGGGGACGTCACGCCCGACCATTACACCGTCAGCAAGAATGACATTAAAATCCTGGAAAAAGAAATCAAGAAACAGGAATGGAAGCTCGTTAAGAAAGAGGGCGGCACGGGCAAAGAAGATAACATCAAGATAGACCTCACCCCCGAGGAACAGGCCAGGCAAAAAATAACCGATGCCGAAATAGTCCAGCTCGCTAAAATCGGTAAACAGCTTGAAGACCACTACGAGTTCCCCCAAGATATCGAGTGGGCCACCGAGAAGGGGGAAATTTTTATTGTGCAGACCCGGCCGGTGACCACCATCAAGGAAACTGCCGGAGCCACCACCCAGGAAATCGACGCCCCCGTGCTCGTGTCCGGGGCCGCCGCCAGTCCGGGTGTAGCCTACGGACCGGTTAAAATGGTGCCCGACCCCTCGCAGATAGACAAGGTGCTGGAAGGCGATGTCCTGGTAGCGGAAATGACCACGCCGGACTTCGTCCCGGCGATGAAGCGGGCCGCGGCAATTGTCACCGACCGCGGCGGCCGGACTGCCCACGCCGCTATCGTTAGCCGCGAGCTCGGCATACCGTGCGTCGTCGGATGCGAAAATGCGACCGCCACCCTGCAAGACGGTCAGGTCATTACGGTCGACGGCAGCAGCGGCAAGGTGTATGAAGGCAAGATAGAAGTCGAGAGCGATGTTAAGATACGCGCCCGCGGCGAAGTCCTCACCAAGACCAAGCTCCTGGCCAACCTGGCCCAGCCGGATATCGTTGACCGTGTCGCCAAACGTGATGTCGACGGCATCGGCCTGCTGCGTGCCGAGTTTATGATTGCCGAAATCGGCGAGCACCCCAGCGCCATGATTGAGCAGGGACGCGGCGGCGAATTCACCGAAAAGCTCGCTCACGAGCTGATGAAGTTCGCCAGGGCCTTCCACCCGCGCCAGGTAGTCTACCGCACCAACGACTTTAAATCCAACGAGTATAAGGCGCTCAAGGGCGGTGAAAAATACGAAGAAGACGAAGAAAATCCCATGATTGGCTACCGGGGAGCATCGCGATACATCACCGATATTGAAACCTTCAAGCTGGAACTGGACGCCATTAAGAAGGTCAGGGAGCAGTACGATAATCTCTGGGTGATGATTCCCTTCGTCCGCACGGTGGCGGAACTGGAAAGCACCGTTAAAATTATGGCCGAAGAGGGACTGAAACGCTCCGATACATTCAAGCTCTGGATGATGTGCGAAGTTCCTTCTAATGTTATCCTGCTGGAGAAATTCCTGGCCGTCGGCGTTGACGGCGTCTCTATCGGCTCCAACGACCTTACCCAGCTGACGCTCGGTATCGACCGCGACAGCTCCAAACTGGCCGAGACCTTTGACGAGCGCAACGATGCCGTCCTCATGTCGATAGAAAAGGTTGTCAGAGGCTGTAAAGCCCTGGGCGTTACCTGCTCTATCTGCGGTCAGGCTCCCTCCGTTTACCCCGAGATTACCGAAAAACTGGTGGAGTGGGGCATTACCTCGGTCTCCGTCAGCCCCGATATGATTGACATTACCCGCGATATTATCGCCGCAGCAGAGGCAAAACTGGGCATCAAGTGATTGGACAATTTAATATACGCCGGATGAGTGAGGAGAGAGAAGAAAGCCTCTCCCCCCATGCCGTTAAAAGCAAACTGTCGCGCGGCCGTCAGCGGCACGAGGACCCGTGCCCGGTGCGCACCGCTTTCCAGCGCGACCGCGACCGCATCACCCACAGCAAGTCGTTCCGCCGCCTCAAGCACAAAACGCAGGTTTTCATCGCCCCCCTGGGCGACCATTATGTCACCCGGCTGACTCACACTCTTGAGGTCTCCCAGATAGCCCGCACCATATCGCGCGCCCTCAACCTCAACGAAGACCTTACGGAGGCGATAGCCCTGGGTCACGACCTGGGGCATACCCCTTTCGGTCACGTGGGTGAGGACGTGCTCGACGAACTCTACCGCGATGGATTCCGCCACAACGAGCAAAGCCTGCGTGTCGTCGACCTTCTGGAGAAGGATGGGAAGGGACTGAACCTTACCTGGGAGGTCAGGGATGGTATCGTCAATCACTCCAAGTCGGGCGTGGCTGTCCTCGGCCAGGACTGGGGCGAGGTGGGTACTCTCGAAGGGGAAGTGGTTAAAATCTCGGACATGGTCGCTTATATCAACCATGATATCGGCGATGCCATCCGGGCGGGAATCCTCACCGAGGGAGATTTACCCCTTGAAATCGTTGAGGTACTGGGGCTTTCCCACTCGCAGCGCATCAACACGCTGGTCTCGGATATTATCGAAAGCTCGTGGGACGTCCGCATTTGTGATATAATTAAAGAGAAACCCGCGATAAAAATGAGCCCCCCGGTACTGACAGCGGCCAATGCTTTACGCGATTTTCTCTTTGAGAGAGTTTATAATCCGCGTTCCGCCGGGGCGGAATCGCAACAAGCGGAGGAAGTGGTGCGGTTTCTCTACCGGTACTTTAACGAACACGATGATAAGCTGCCTGCGGAATACCGCCTTTACAGCGATACCACCGCGCGGAGAGTCGTCGACTATATTGCCGGCATGACCGACCAGTATGCCCTCCGACTGGCGGAAGAACTTCAAAAATAAAATAAATTAAGGGACGTCTCAGAGGGGCGAAACCCCATGTCATTGCAAGGAGCATAGTGACGAAGCAATCTCTATCACCGGTTTTTGAGATTGCTTCGCTTCGCTCGCAATGACAGGAAACTTAGTTAAATGATTACTATCATAGATTACAACGCCGGTAACATAAAAAGCGTCCAGCGCGCCTGCGCGGAGGTTGGCGTCCAGGCCATCGTCACCAGCGACCCCACCACCGTTGCGAAAGCGGAAAAGATTATCTTTCCGGGGGTCGGCGCCGCCCCCAGCGCCATGGAATACCTTAAGAAAACGGGACTGGATGTCGCCCTGGTAAAAGCTTTCGAGGGGGGAATCCCGATTCTGGGGATTTGCCTCGGCGCCCAGATTATCCTGGATAGCTCCGAGGAAGGCAACCAGAAATGCCTCGGGCTGGTAGCGGGGAAAACCGTCCGTTTCAGAATAAGAGATAAGCTGCTCAAGATACCGCACATGGGATGGAACGAAGTCAAAGCAGTCCAGCCCCACCCCCTGCTCGACGGTATCCAGCCGGGGGACGAGTTTTACTTCGTCCACTCGTATTATCCGCAGCCTGCCGATAAGAAAGACGTCTATGCTGTCTCCAGTCACGGCGGCGACTTCTGCGCGGCGCTGGGAAGCCGCAACCTGTTCGCCATGCAGTTCCACCCGGAAAAAAGCGGCCCACTGGGACTGCAAATACTGGAACGCTTCGCCCGGTGGAACGGCACCTTGACAGGTTAATCAGGAGAGGGTGTAAAATATCAGCCATGCTCAGTAAAAGATTGGTAGTCTGCCTAGATGTCCGCGGCGGCAAGCTCGCCAAGAGCATTAAATTCGTCGATACGAAGGATATCGGCGACCCCATTGCCAAGGCCCGCCAGTATTACGAGGACGGGGTCGACGAGCTTGTCTTCTACGATATTACCGCCTCGCGGGAAAATCGCGACATCATGATTAATTTCGTCGAGGAAGTAGCCCGGCAGATTTTCATTCCCTTCTCGGTGGGCGGGGGTATCCGTTCCGTGGAAGACGCCACCAGGCTGAGGAATGCCGGTGCCGAGAAGGTGAACGTCAATACGGCCGCCGTCAAGCGAAAGGAGCTTATCTCGGAAATAGCCCGCGCCATCGGCTCCCAGAGCACCATCCTTTCGATGGATATCAGGAAAGTGGACCCGACCCAAGAGATGCCCTCGGGATACGAGATTGTCGTCAACGGCGGCGTCACTCCCACAGGAATCGACGGCCTCTGGTGGGCGAAAACGGGCGAGGAGCTGGGCGCCGGCGAACTGGTGATTAACTCCATCGACGCTGACGGCACCAAAGACGGCTATGAACTGAACCTCACGCGGATGATTGCCGACTCCGTCGGCATTCCCGTCATCGCTTCGGGCGGGGCTGGTAAGCCGGAGCACCTTTATGACGTTCTTACCGAAGGCCATGCCGATGCCGCGCTGGTCGCCTCAATCGTCCACTACGACGAATACACCTGCCGGACGCTGAAAGAGTATCTTCACAATCGCGGCATCAAAATACGCCTTAATTATTAGCGCTACCGTCCGTTTCATCTCTCAATACGTTATATCTTATTATTTGCATTTGGTAAGTGGGGTGCTATACTGCCAGTTATAGGAATATCTGTCAGGGGGTAGGACGTGTTAAAACCAATTATTCATAAATGTGGAGCAGTTATCATGAGTGCAGCTTTGTTTGTGCTCGGGGTAACAATTCCTTCAACTCCGTGGATAGACCAAAATAGGGCTATCTACGTATCTATAATAGCAATAGGTGCTTTGGTTATTGGTGTTGCACTCTGGTTTATTGGTATAAGGTGGGCAAAGAGTCAATCAATAAAAAAATTCCCTTTAGAAGAAATAAAGGATAATCTTATAATTATAGATAAATGTGAGAGAGAAATAGCAACAAAAAAGGTTAAGGAAAAATATACGCAGAATTCCACAAAGAAGGTAAGGGCTGATTTCACGGAGTACATTACTAATACAGCCATAACACTATTCAAGAGCTTGACTGATACATCTGATATGGGACGTGTCTTGGACTCTTTAATAAAATTCTTTGTTGGTATTAGTGATATTTTAGATAGTAATGGCTATGGTCTGAATGAGGTAGGATGGATTTAATGGACACCAAAGTCAGGTAGAATAGAAAGACGGAGGTGTCAGATTGAAACGAGGTCCACAGGGAAGGTACACGAAGGAGTTTCGAGAGGAAGCGGTAAAACTGGTAACGGAAGAGAAGCT
>DAOVRI010000219.1 GCA_030628245.1 Dehalococcoidales bacterium | reverse complement strand
CCGTAGCTTCCGAAGACCACGTAAGGCTTGTCGGCCATCTTTTCCCGGACGGTGGGCCAGGCGCGGTCGAAGAAGTCCTTGACCATCCCCGCCATGTAGCTGAAGTTGTTGGGTGTGCCAAAGGCGACAACATCGCAGTCGAGCAGGTCTTTGTCATTGGCCTCAACGGCTTTCTTCAGAATTACCGTGGTGCCTGCCGCGCTGGCGCCCTCCGCCACGGCTTTCGCCATTGCCCCGGTATTGCCGGTCTGGGAATGGTAAATGATAAGCACTTTTTTCATTGGTAGGGTTTCCTCCTTAGTTAAGTTGTACTTGAAGCTTAGCTACGGATATGAAGTATACCCTTGAACCTGGTTCTATGTCAAACTGATTCCCCGCCTCCCTTTTGATATCTATTCCCACCCAAACCGCCCCCGTGTCATCTTCTGCTTATCCCGTAGTTTTAACTCCCCCCACCTGGACAGGGGAGCGTGCGGGCTACTCTTAGAGACCCTCGAACTCCTCCCACACAACATCCCCCATATCAAATACCGGCCCGTCCTTGCATACCTGTTTCAAACCCTGCTTCGTTTTAATGGTGCAGCCGTAGCAGACGCCCATCCCGCACCCCATCATAATCTCCAGGGATAGCTGGACGGGCTTATTTTTCAATTCTGGCATCTGTGCCATGGTGCGGTACATCTCTAACGGCCCGCAGGCGTAAATCCGGTCGACGCCCTCAAGGTAGGCGGGGATAAGGTCGGTAGCTGGTCCCTTGAAGCCTTCCGAGCCGTCGTCGGTGGCATTGACGACGTTTATACTGGCAGGGTGCATGCCTCCGTCAAATAGTCCCTGGGGCGAGGATATCGGCAGGAGGCAGTCGGCGGAGCGGGCGCCTGTGATAAGCGTCACCTTTTTCCCTTCTCCGGCGGCGATATCGGCCAGGAAGACCAGCGGGGCGATGCCCATGCCCCCGGAAACAATCAGCAGGTTTTTAGAGGCAGGGTCTATACGAAAACCGTTGCCCAGCGGCCCGAAGATATCCAGGCTCTCGCCTTTTTCCTGCTGTGAAAGCCAGCGCGTGCCCCTGCCGACCACGCTGAACAGCAGCGACAGGCTGTCGCCTTCGACCCTGTGAATGCTTAAAGGGCGGGGCAGTACCGTATCTCCGCCGCAGCGCACCATGACGAACTGTCCCGGCGCGGCGGCAGCAGCAATTTCCGGGGCGTCCAGCCAGACGAGATATATCTCCGGTATAATTTCCATAGAGGACTTGATAATCGCTCTAATCTGCTTCATTCCGGCTCCTTCGTACGGTAATCGGGGAGGGGCTGGGCGGTATAAATCTGGCTGCCGCGGGAGATTACCTCCGTGGCCGCCCGTATCGTGTCCAGCGATGTAAAGCACGGGATGCGTTTTTCGGCGGCGGCCCGGCGGATGTAGAAGCCATCACGGAACGGGACGTGTTCTCCGGTGATGGTATTGACCACGCCGGCGATGGTGCCGTCGTTGATGAGGTCGATAATATTGGGATGACCCTCGTCGAGCTTCTTGCCGGTCATTTTTACCGGCAGTCCGGCGGCCTGTATCATGGCGGCGGTGCCTTCCGTGGCGTAAAGCTTACTGCCGGCCGCCGCCAGCTTCCTGATAATGGGCAGCGCTTCCGCCTTATCCCTGTCGGCGATGCTGAAGAGGATACCGCTCTGCGGCGGCAGGGCCAGTCCGGCCGCTAATATCGCCTTGGCAAGGGCGGCCTCGAACGTATAATCGATTCCCATGACTTCGCCGGTGGACTTCATTTCCGGCCCGAGGTGGGTATCCACCCCGACCAGCTTGGACATGGAGAAGACCGGCGCCTTGATGGCCACCAGCTTGCTTACCGGCCACAGTCCGCTGCGGTAACCCTGCTGCTTGAGGTTCTTGCCCAGCATGACTCTGGTGGCGACGTTTATCATGGGCACGCCGGTGACCTTGGAGATAAAGGGGACGGTGCGGCTGGCGCGCGGGTTGACCTCCAGCACATAAACCGATGAAGTACCGGCATCGGCGCCGGGCATGATGACGAACTGGATATTCATCAGCCCGTTGATTTTAAGCCCGAGGCCGATGCGTAAGGTGTAATCGACCAGGGTGTCGACTTCTTTCTGAGTGAGATTGACGCCCGGATAGACCGCCATGCTATCGCCGCTGTGTACCCCGGCGCGCTCGATGTGCTCCATGATGCCGGGGATGAGGACGGTCTCGCCGTCGCCGATGGCGTCCACCTCCACCTCTTTCCCCTGGAGGTATTTATCGATGAGGACGGGGTGCCCGGTATCCAGCTCCATGGCCAGGCCGATATAGCGCACCAGCTCGGTGGCGTT
>DAOVRI010000161.1 GCA_030628245.1 Dehalococcoidales bacterium | reverse complement strand
GTCTTCGCTTTCCACGGCGCAGGGACCGGCGATAACGACGATACGTTCGCCCCCGATTTTGACCCCACCGCAATCGACCAGGGTATCCTTGGGTTTGAACTCGGGGGAGGCGAGCTTGTAGGGCTTCATGATGCGGGTAACGCTCGCGACGCCGGGCAGCACGGCAAAGATATCGGTGGGTATCTGGCCGGTATTGCTCCCCAGAAGGGCTACGACCGTTTTATCCGTGCCCAGGTTCAACTGAACGTCAAGCTCCAGTGATTTCGCCTTCTGCACCACGTCATCGACTTCCTGCTGGCTGGCGCCCGTTCTCATTTCAACTATCATAGTCTTTTACGCTCGCTCCTTTACGGGTAAAGGACTCCCCGCCTCAATCTACATAATGATAATACTAGAGCCGTGGCGGGGCGTCAAGAGTTCAGGGGGTTTTTGTATCTACCTCACCCCCTGTGTCCCCCTCTCCTGGCAAGGCGTCCCGCAGGAGAGGGGGATTTTATCTTTAATAAATCCTCCCCCTCGGTCCCCCTCCTTTAGCAAAGGAGGGGGAGGAAATAAGAAAGAGGGGCTGGCGCCCCTCTTAAACGGGCTGCATAAAATCAGAGAACAAAGTTTTTTCCTAGTGCCTCATTCCGTGCCCCTAGGCCTGAATTCTAAGCTAAGCTTATCTTTGAGGTAATCCTTTAATACAAAAACTTCTATATTGTGGGGCGAGGTATTTGAAACAAGCATATATTTCTTGTAGGAACCTGGGGCTGAATAGTCCTTAACGGTTATTTTCATGCTCCTCTTCTCACCTACAATGTCAAGAACTTCTTCATCGTTTGCCAATTTACAATCCCAACATATTATTGCCCAAAGCTTACCAAACGAATGGCTAAAGCTCCTTTTTAGTTCATATTTCATTTCAACGAATTTCATCGATGCTTGATTTAAATCAAGCGCAGTATCTTTTGTAACAAGAAGATCATACCCAAGGCTTGTATCGTAATCTATAACCTTGAAGTCAAATAGCTCGGGCTTGATAGTCTTTAGCTGCATAAATAGACTAAAGACACCCCCTTCCTGCCTTGGTTCAAGAAGTGCGATACCGTCAATCTCTGTAGCGTTCTTACTTAGTGCCTCTCTTCTCCTTCTATGAAAATCAGATTCTTCTTGCTGTGCGGTTCTTTCAACTTGTTCTGTAAGAAGTTCTTCTCTATATTTCTGGAACTCTTTGGTTGGTTTAATCTTGTTATTAAACAAATCCCTCACCGTTTCCTCCACAGCTTTGAGTAGGTCGGGAGGGGTATTTTCTAAATCACCACGATTGGCCGTTAGCTTGAAGTCTTGGCAATTAACAAATGAATGATATTTTGTCCACTCACTTTTTTCGGCAACCCACTTATTCCATTCACTTTTATGCTGGATAGGGATATAGTCCTTACAAAGCCAAAGCCCGTATCTATCTCCCACATCATACTCACCAGGTCTCCATACCTGCCATTTCTCATGTATCATCTTGTTGTATTCACGCTTTGCTTTGTCTCCCTCGATGTAAAATACGAAATCTATTGTGCAACCTGGCTTTCCAATAACCTGAACATCATTAAATACCCACCTTGCAACATAATAGTCAAGTGGCGAAATCTTGTCTTTCCCCTTCAAAGCCCTAACGTCGGTATTAACATCCGCAAACTTATGCCCAAAGTCTAATTCTTCGAATCCACTTGCCCCTAGTCCCTTTAATTGTATCTTCACATGCTTGCAGGTTTCTTCCCCAACCTCTAACTCCGGAGAGCCAAATTTGGTGAACCAGTGTATATAGTCCTTGATTTCATCATGACTAAAACCTGATTGTATATTCGAATTATATCCAAATATTGTTATGCTGCTCCCCTGCTGTTGGTCTCTAAATTCCTTGCTCTCATATACTACTTTCGGAAGTTCTTCTCTTCGTAAGGTCTGCCTAGGAGAATCCATGTAGGCTTCTAGATATTGTCTATTTTTCCATGTCTTTATCTCTATTCTTCTACTATTGAAGTAAACTTTAGTGCCATGTCCCTTTTCACCTATAGAAGGCGATGATTTAAATCCCCTTTCATCCACTGCTACTCTAGTTGAATATCCTAGGCCAAAAAACGCCTTCAGTTGCTCCTCGTTCATTCCTTCGCCATCATCTTCAACATTGATAATCAGTTCATCTATTCCCATAGACCTGTCCACATAAATCTCAATCTTGATGTTTTTAGCGTTAGCATCGAAACAATTACTAATCGCCTCTCTAATCACTTCTTTGGAATTAGTAAAATCGTTTGAGATTTCTAAAAACTCAACTGCCTCATTTACCGTAGGAGTAAATTCCAATGTGTCCACCTCCAAATTTTTTAACGATTTCTACAACTTACATGGCACACATCAATAATATATATAGTACTCTTAGTTATGTCAATAGCCCCTTTACCACCCCCTCCAGTACCCCCTGCCACTCCCTCTTTAGCTTCCTGTAGTTAATCCTTATCTGTGTCCTGCCCACGGTTACGCCGTCGGTTAAGGTCTGCATAAATTTTTGAGCATTGAAGGGCAGGCCCTGGAAGCGGCGCAGGATTATCTGGCCTTCCTCGGTGGAGATGGACTCGATGCCCGCTTTGGCCGCCAGGTCTTTAATCCTCACGGCGTAGAACAGGTTGCCCACCTCCGTGGGCGGGTTGCCGAAGCGGTCGGAATATTCCTTTAAAATATCGTCCAGCTTTTCCGCCGCGTCCGCTTCCGCCAGCTTCTTATAAAGCTCCAGTCGCGTCTCGACATCGGTGACGTAGTCCTCGGGGATAAAGGCGTCGAGGGGCAGGTCGACGGTGGGTGCGGGGAGGCGGGGTGGAGGTTTGGGCGCACCGGCACGTATGGCTTTCTGCTCCTCGACCGCGTCGGCTAAAAGCCGGGTATAAAGACTGAATCCGATGGCGGTGATATGGCCGCTCTGTCTCGGCCCCAGTAAAGCGCCCGCGCCCCGGATTTCCAGGTCCTTCATGGCGATGCCGAATCCCGCACCAAGCTCGGTAGCCTCGTAAATCGTCCGCAGGCGCTGGTGGGCCACGGGCGTCAGGCGCTGGCCGCCGTCGTAGAGGAAGTAGGCGTAAGCCAGGTTGGCCCCTCGTCCCACCCGGCCCCGCAACTGGTAAAGCTGCGTCAGCCCGAACCTGTCCGCCCGGTTGATAATCAGGGTATTGGCATTGGGCAGGTCCAGTCCCGACTCTATAATCGTGGTGCAGACTAAAATATCCACTTTACCGCGGGTGAAGTCGGCCATGACCTTTTCGAGCTGTTCTTCCGGCATCTGCCCGTGGGCGATGGCGACCTCCGCCTCGGGCACCAGCTCTTGCAAGCGGGCAGCAATCATGGCGATGCTCTGCACGCGGTTATGCACGAAAAAGACCTGGCCGTTGCGTTCAAGCTCTCTTAATATGGCCTCCCTGACCAAGTGGTCGTTATACTCCGCGACGTATGTCTTCACGGGCAGGCGCTCCTCCGGCGGCGTCTCCATGGTGCTCATATCACGCACGCCCACCAGCGACATGTGCAGGGTGCGGGGGATGGGGGTGGCGCTCAGGGTCAGCACGTCGACCTCCTGACGCATTTTTTTCAGGTACTCCTTGTGGTTGACGCCGAACCGCTGCTCCTCGTCGATGACGAGCAGTCCCAGGTTTTTAAAAGCGACGTCCTTCTGCAGCAGGCGATGGGTGCCGATACAGACGTCCACCGCGCCGCTGGCCAGTCCGTCGATAATCTTGCGCTGCTCTAAAGGAGAGCGGAACCGACTCAGCACCTCGACTCTTACCGGGAAGGCGTCCAGTCGCTCGGAAAAAGTGGCGAAATGCTGCTGCGCCAGCACGGTGGTGGGCACCAGCACGGCTACCTGCCGGCCGTCCATCATCGCCTTGAAAGCCGCCCGGATGGCTACCTCGGTCTTGCCGTAGCCGACATCCCCGCAGACCAGCCGGTCCATGGGGCGGGGCATTTCCATGTCTCCCTTCACCTCCTGCAGCGCCTCAAGCTGGTCGTGCGTCTCCACGTAAGGGAAGGCCGACTCCAGCTCCTGCTGCCACAGCGAATCGCGGGAAAAGGCGAAACCGGGCACGACCTCCCGCGAAGCGTAGAGGGCAAGAAGCTCCTGGGCGAGCAACTCTGCCGCTTCTTTGGCCCGCTGCTTGGTGCGAATCCACTCCTGCGTGCCGAGTCGACTCAGCACCGGAGGCCTGTCACCGGCGCCGATATAGCGGCTGACCCGGTCTATCTGGTCGGTGGGGACGTAGAGCGTATCGCCCGCCGCGTATTGCAAGACCAGGTATTCCTTTTCGACGCCGGCGGTCTTGAGGGTCGTCACGCCGGTGAACTTGCCGATGCCGTGCTCAACGTGGACGACGTAGTCGTCCGGGATAATGTCAACCATAAGCTTGTGGCG
>DAOVRI010000046.1 GCA_030628245.1 Dehalococcoidales bacterium | reverse complement strand
CGCTCGGCTTCTTGCGCTTCCAGTTCGGCAAGCCGTCGGCGCATTTCCTCCAGTTCACTTACAAGCTGTTTCCTGGTTTTCTGTGAGTCTTGCATCATAGGCCCTTGGGAAAAGAGGATTTATGCCATATTTCTACCACTTGATTCGCCAAATGTCAAGATTTATGAATCATACGTTCTGTTCGTTCTGTGCGATTTGTGCGTATATCCGAGACTGCAGAAGTATATATTTTCCCGTTAAATTTATTGAAATAGCTAAGGCCATTGAGATAGTATGATAACAGGGGACAAACGTGTGGGAGGTATGACTATGAAGAACTACGATGCTATTATTATCGGTACCGGGTGTGGGGCGATTATCTCGGAGGAAGCGTCCGAACACGGGTTAAAGACGGCCCTGATTGACAAGGGGCCGCTCATCGGGGGGACATGTCTGAACTGGGGCTGCATTCCGTCGAAGCAGTTGATATACCCGGCGGACAGAATCGTGGAAATAGAGGAGTCCGGCAGGCTGGGCATCACGGTCGAGGTAAAAAATATCGACTTTAACGCTATTATGCGGCGGGTAAGGTATTCCCGGCAGGAAAGCCAGACGCATCTCAGGGAGGGTATCGGGCAAGTGTCGAACCTGGACTTCTACGAAGGGGAGGCACGTTTTGTAGACGACTACATCCTGGAAGTCAATGGTGAGAAATTGAAAGGGGACAAAATATTCATCGCCACCGGCTCACGGCCCTTCATACCTCCCGTAAAAGGACTGGAGAATATAGAATATCTTACTAATGAGTCGGCGTTGGAGTTGAGGGAGAGACCGGACAGCCTGATTATTATCGGTGGGGGTTATATAGCCGTCGAATACGGTCATTTCTTCGCGGCGATGGGGACTAAAGTGACCATCCTGGAAATGGCGGACAGGCTGATACTTTCCGAAGAGCCGGAAATCGCCGAACTCTTAAAGAAGAAATTGAGTAAACGCATGGCTGTCCATACCGGCGCCCAGGCCGAGGAGGTAAAAGCGAGTAAGAACGGTGTGACGGTGGTGATAAAAGACAGGAAATCGGATGGGGAGAAAAGGTACACGGCTCAGCATATCATGATGGCGGTAGGGCGGCGGTCTAACGCCGACCTGTTAAAGGTGGAGAGCACGGGCGTGGAGGTGGACGCCAGGGGCTTCATCAAGGTAAACGAGCACATGGAAACCAGCCAGAAGAATATTTTCGCCGTGGGGGACACCAACGGACAGCAGATGTTCACCCACATGGCTAACCGGGAGGCGGCGATAGTAGCTCATAATGTCCTGCAAGGGGCGGGGATGGCGGTGGACTATAGCGCAGTGCCCCACGCCGTTTATTCCCACCCGCAAATAGCCTCGGTGGGGCTGAGGGAAGAGGATGCACGGAAAGACCATGATATTATCATCGGCAGAACAAGCTATTATGATGTCGCCAAGGGCGAGGCCATGATGGAAACGGAGGGCTTTGCCAAGGCTATTGTTGAGAGGGAGACTGATAGTATACTCGGATTTCACATTATCGGGCCGTACGCGCCGGAGCTTATTCAGGAGGTGGTCAACGCCATGACGTCCGGCGGTGATGTTAAAGAGTTAAACGAGGGCATTCACATCCACCCGGCCCTCTCCGAGCTGATACCGACGACGGTCAATAGTGCCGGGGAGGGGTAAAAGAGGGGGGAGCCGTTCTGACCCCCTGTGTTTATTCTTTACATAATGCCTGTCTAGTGCGGCAGCGTCAGCAGCTCCACGGCGTTGCGGAAGAATATCTTCTCCTTTTCCTCGTCGGGAATGTCCATGCGCTCTATGGATTCGGCTGTCTCGCCGGTCATGCCGAACTTCGGCCCCAGCGGGGCGTCCGTGCCGTAGAGGATGTGGTCGGGGCCATAGAAGTCGTACCCGCACATCAGGGAAGACGTGTTACCATAGACGGCGGTATCCGTGTAGAACTTGCGGAAGTGTTCCTCCGGTTTCTTGATAGTGGGGAAGAGACCGGGGACGAGGGACAGTACCCACTTAATACGTTGCTGGAAGTACGGCACCATGGCGCCGCAGTGGTGGACGATGAACTTGAGGTCGGGGTGGTTGTTAAAGACGCCCGAGGTTACCAGGCGGAACATGGCAGAAGAGGTCTCAAAAGGCCAGCTGAACAGGCCGATATCGTTGTCCAGCTTATCGTTCGACGCCGGGTGAATCCATATCGGCAGGTCATGCCCGGCCATTTTTTCCCACAGCGGTTTGAATTTGGGGTTGTCCAGCGGTTCACCGTCTATCCGACTGTATATCTGCACGCCTTTAAGTCCCAGTTTCATAATAGCCCTGTCGGCCTCTTCCAGCGCCGCGTCGATATCGTTCATGGGCAGGCAGGCTACGCCGGCAATGAACTTGTCCGGGTACCTGTCCACAAGCTCGGCGAGTTCCTCATTGGCGATTTTGGCCAGTTCGACGGCATCGGCCGGTTTGGCGAACGTCTCCAGGGGGATATTGGCGACGGTCAATACCTGTAAAATATCGGGATATCTGTTCATGAGCCGCAGTCTCACTTCAAGGTCAACGACGGCGATGCTGCGGAATTCTATGCGCTGCTGGATGGCCGGATTTTTCTTGGCGTAGAGCTCCGTGTATTTCCTGGTCATGATGTGCGAATATATGTCTATTTTCATTAAAGCCTCCTCAGGGTTTGTATTACATTATAAATTTATCTCATGTTGAAGGCAAATATGATATCCGAGCGGCGCTTTGGGCTTCTGGCATAAGGTCTAATTTGCCATTTATGTATATTAATAACGTAAGAGTTTATTTCTACCTCACCCCCTTAATCCCCCTGCCTTCGACGAAGCGCCTGCCCGCCGCACGAGGCTTCGGCAGGCGGGGCTACGCGCAGGCAGGCCTCTCCTGACGAGGTTTCACAGGAGAGGGGGAGAAAATAAAAAGAGGGGCTGACGCCCCTCTTAGACGCCCCGCTTTCAGGGGTGGATATTTTTCGGGAAGAGTCGCCGCCGACTTGAAGTTTGCCGTAGCCAATGCCATAATTCACGATAATGGATATGGGGAACGTCGCTCAGGTAATCGCTTTTGTGGGTATACTGGTGTTCGTGGCGCACCTTTTTACCGGTATCTTCAGCCGCACCAGGATTCCCGATGTCATCCTGTTGATTATCATAGGCATCTGTGTCGGCCCGGTGCTGGGACTGGCATCACCGTCATTCTTCGGGGAGGTGGGGCCGGTCTTTACCACGGTGACCCTGATTATCATACTCTTCGAAAGCGGCCTTGCCCTGAGACTAAGTATGCTGCGGGCGGCGTTGGGTGGGGCGATGGCTCTGGCTCCCCTCAGCTTCTTCTCGACGATGGCCGTCGTGGCCGGATTGGCTATCTGGCTTACCGACCTTGAAGTACTGCCGGCCTTCATTCTGGGGGCGATTGTCGGCTCGACCTCGGAGACGGTCGTCATACCCCTCATCAGGCAGCTTAAAATTAAAGAGGAGACCACCACCCTGCTTTCGGTGGAGTCGTCGGTAAACGATGTTCTCAGCATCGTGATTACCATGGCGCTGGTGCAGGCGTACGTCGTCGGCAAGTTCGAAATCGCCTCGGTATCCGGCAACCTTATCGCTTCATTTCTGGTAGCGCTGGTATTCGGGATTATCGGCGCTCTCATCTGGTCTGTCCTGCTTAACAGGATACACGCTATTAAAAACGCCATATTCACCACGCCGGCCTTCGTTTTTGTTATCTACGGTATCGTGGAAACTCTGGGGTTCAGCGGCGCTATCGCCGCTCTGGCTTTCGGGGTGACGATTGGCAATATCGAGACGATACGCATCCCTATTTTCAAATCGTGGACGGTGAAGGAGGCTGTCGGCCTCAATGCGACGGAAAAGATATTTTTCAGCGAAGTGGCCTTTCTGCTCAAGACCTTTTTCTTTATTTATCTCGGCATCTCGCTGGAGCTTATCAGCGGCTGGTTTATCATCGTCGGACTGATATTAACGGCGGTGGCCTTTGTCCTGCGCATACCCGCGGTCAAGCTGTCCATCAGGCAAGCCGTGGGGCCGAAAGATTTTTCCGTCATGGCGGTCATGGTGCCGAAAGGCCTGGCCGCGGTGGTGCTGGCCAGCATACCCCTGCAGCAGGGAGTAGCCGGCGGGGAAATAATCAAAAACATAACTTACGGTGTCGTTCTATTCAGTATCGTAATTACCTCAATACTGGTGCTTCTGCTGGAGAAGACGAGACTGCCGGACGTCTATGCCTGGGTCTTTTCGCCGACTCTGCCGCGATGGGGGCGGAAAGTGGGCCTCCGCCCCACGGATATGGCGGGGCGAACGGATGACATTGTTCCCAGTGGTGAAAAACTCTTCGGGGGTGAGGGCAGGGAAAAGAAGGCGCCACCTGAAAAAGACGGGAAGTCTTAGGCTGGTTTCCTGTCTAACCGGCCGGTGAAGATACCCTGTCTTTAGCCCTGGTGAGCACGGTTTTCACGGCTATCGAGACGGGTTGTTTGCTGCTGCCGGTCTCCTCGAAGTATCTCGTCAGCGTATCCAGAGCTTTTTTCTGCTGGTGGCTTATCGACATGTAGCTCGGGGCATAGCCCTCCGGATACTGCGAGATAAGCACGCAGGTATTACCGCGTTTCTTCCCGCCATGCTCCGTCAGTTCTATTTCTATCTTGCGGACTAATCTGGTAGGCACTTTGATTACGGCCATGTCGCCGTCGCTGTCCAGAATCAGCAGTCTCCGGGTATTATGCAGCACCCGCTCTTCCGGCGGAAGTCGTTTCAGGACGATAAGCGGATACCCGTACTCGGCTTTATAAATGGGCATGGAAATTTCCATGTCGTGTTCCTGATAATACGGCAGCCTCTCCAGTACCTTGGGTGTAACTTCCGGGTACGGCTGACGCCGGCGCTTCCGGTACTCTAGAATGATGGTTTCCCGTTCGGATTCATTAAGCCTTATTATCGACTTGAGGTATTTTTTCAGTATGTCCGGCAGTCTGCCGTTGTTAAGAGCGTGCTCCAGAATGTGTTCCAGTGCCCATACTTCTTTCTGGCCGACCTCGACAGTCGCCGGGACGAACTGGCCGGGGCCGGTCTCCAGGCCGATGGTGGCAAAGGACTTGCGGCGGTGTGCCATGCTGGCCGCGTTATCCCGGGCGCGCTCGTATACCGAACGACTGACCATTGATGAATAGACCTTGCCGGAGGTATCGCAATAGAGCATCCTCACCTTGCTTCTCGGCGTTTTCTCGCTGGTAAGGCGCACCGGCTGAAGAAACAGGACATCATTCGGCTGGTTTCGATTGAATATTCCCACGTTTATGTTTACCTGGCTGGATTAGTGTATATATGGTACGTCCTTTGTCTGGTTGTGTCAATAGCGCAATAGTAATGGTGGCGGTGGAGAAGGTCGGTTTGACTTCACAAATTAAAAATGCCGATAATTATATATGGAGCAGGATAAGCTAAACCGGTAAAGGAGGACCAAACATGGATGTCGTTGATGCCATCAAGGAGAGAAAGAGTTACCGGGCTTTTAAGTCCGACCCCGTCCCGCTGGATATGGTTAGAAAGATAATGGAGCAGGCGCTACGCGCGCCGTCCTGGGCCAATACCCAGCCCTGGGAGTTCGCCGTAGCCACCGGTGAGAAGCTCGAGGAAATAGAGGAAGGCTTTGTGAAAAAGGGCGTGCAGGAAGCTTATAACGAGGTCGCCCGGCCCTATGAGTATCCCGAACCGTACATGTCCCGTATCCGCGCCTTGCAGCCTAAAGACCGTAAGGAAATGACTAAAGAAGAGATGGACGCCCATCAGTTTGAGAATTTCCGGCACTACGGCGCGTCGACGTGTATTTATCTCCTCGTCGGCAAGCCGATTTTTCAGCAGTCCAGGGGCATTAACGTCTGGTCGCTATACGACAGCGGCTCGGCGGTGCAGAACATCATGCTGCTGGCCACCAGCTACGGACTGGGAACAATAGCGCAGGCGCAGGCCGTGGTTTATCCGGATATCATCAGGAAGGTGCTGGGCATACCCGGGGACAAGCTTATCGCGCTGGGAATCGCCATCGGCTACCCCGACTGGGATAACCCGATAAATAAAAGCCGCACCGCCAGAGAGCCGCTGGACGAGGTTGCGAAGTTCTACGGCTTTGACTAGAGGCTTTTATAAAATCCGGAGTATTTTGACATGGTTGCGATTATTAAAGTATCATAATCACGAGTCCCTGATAATATACAAGGAGGATAATGTTTCATGGCTGAAAGTCAATATGAGAAATATGCGGTAAGGAAGCCCATTTACGAGGCGGGCCCCGGTTACAAGGGACGGCAGAGTCCGACGATGACCTTCATGAGCAGCCAGCAGGTGCCCGAGGCTAACTACTATATCGAGCTGGGCTGGATATACGATATGCCGGAACCGAACCCCCATATCCATGAGCACGTGCACGACTACGACGAGATTGTAATCCACTGGGGCGGCGACCCGGAAAGGCCCCAGGTGCTCGGCGGCGAGATAACGTTTTACGTCGGCGGGCAGCCCATCACGTTCAACACGACGACGGGGGTATTTATTCCGGCGGGAGTGCCGCACGGGCCGATGATATGGAACAAGTTTGAGTTTCCGCACATCGAGATGGCGATGATGCTGGGGACGGGCGACCCGTTCAAGGGGTGGGGTCAGAGTGGCATCGCCGAGCCCAAGAAGGGATTGCCGGTAAAGAAGGACAAGTTCGACTACGAGCAGTACGTGATACGGAGTCCCATGCGGGAGGCGGGGGCTAATTTTAAGAAGGGTCGGCAGAGCCCCACGATGACGTACATGAGCCGCACCCAGATAAACGTCGCCAACTACTATATTGAATTCGGCTGGATATGGGGTGTGGTAGAACCTGGTATCCCCGAGATGCTGCATAAAAATTACGATGAAATTGTCCTGCACATTGGCGGCGACCCTGATAATCCGGAAGACCTGGGGGCAGATATGGAGTTCGGCATGGGCGGTGACCTTTTACAATTTAACACCAGCTATGGTATGTATGTTCCCAGAGGACTGCGCCATGGCCCGCTGAACTGGCATAAAGTAAGAAAGCCGCATATAGAGATGGCGATGATGCTCGGCGCCGGCACCATGGCAGAAGGCTGGGGAGACAGCTTTTTCGCCCGGCCGGGTGAGCGCCTGGAACAATAAATCATTCTGGAAAGATTTTCACGTGCCCGGGCTTTTCCGGTTCAACCGGGAGGGTCCGGGCAGCTTTTTATGCCGTACCGGATAAACAGAGAGGGGGAATTGAAGGTGGGCAAATTGAAAACAAGCAAATATATCATTACCGACGTCAAGGCGGATAAGCTGTTTCCCGGCGAGCAGAGCGGTATCGGCAGGAAGCCGGAATCCGGGCACGTCACGCCGACGCACGTGATGTGGCTGGACGGGGATGTTATTCCCGGGGCTTTCTACTCGGAAAGCGTCTGGATATGGCCGGACTGCGCCTCGGAACAACCCGCCGCGGAGGCGCACACCCATGATTTTACGGAAGTAATCACGTTTTTCGGCACCGACTTTGAAAACCCGAAGGATTTGTGCGGTGAGGTGGAGCTGTGGCTGGACGGTGAAAAGCATGTCATGACTAAGAGCTTTCTAGCCTATATCCCGGCGGGCATGACGCACTGTCCTCTTATCGTGCGGAGGGTGGAAAGGCCGATATTCCATTTTACGGTGGGGTTGGGTGGCGACTACGTCCGAGAGAAGTAATAATAGGGGAGTATCTTAAAGCTTCTCTTCCTTGCCGTAAGACGGCGGCACGTAGTCGCCGTCTTTGGCGTAATCCGGGTATTCCGGCGGTATGTAAGCCGTCCAGTCGCCCACCGTATTGGGGTCCAGCATCGTCTTTATCAATATTGTACCGTGAGGCGTTGAAAGAACTCGGCATTGAAGATGAAACCCTGTTTCTGCCTTAATTATCCTGATACTAATATATTAATATGTATTCATGCTGATTGAGCATTGACAGGTACTATATCTTTAGGGTATACTACGCATGGAAATGAGATTATAGGATGCCTGCGTAAAGAGTCTCGGCCGGGGTGAGGAGACTCTTTTCCTGTGTTCTAAAGTCCCACCTTAAAGGAGATGAAAACTAAATAATTTAATATACAAACTGCACAAGGAGGAATTATGGAGCTAAGCCGAAGAGATTTCCTCAAAGCCTCTGGGGCAGGAATAGGTGGAGTTTTTCTGCTCGGTGCGCTCAGTGATGGCGCCGCCTTGGCGTCACCCATTAAGCGTATTCCCCTCAAGAAAAAGCGCGGAGAAACTCCTACCATTTGCCCTTATGACGGCTCGGGCTGCGGCTTTATCGTCGAGGCCCAGGACGGCAAGGTGGTCAATATCGAAGGAGACCCTGACCATCCCGTCAACCGTGGCGCTGCCTGCGCCAAGGGGGCTTCGATGCGCCAGCTGTCCGCCGACAACCCCTGGCGCCTGAACAAGGTTCTTTACCGCGCACCCGGCGCTGCCGACTGGCAAGAGAAAGACTGGAACTGGACGCTGGACACGATTGCCCGCCGGTTAAAGGACACCAGAGACGCTTCTTTCATCGAGAGGGACAGCCAGGGCAATATCGTCAACCGCACCGAGGCTATCGCCAACCTGGGCGGCTCGGCCCTGGACAACGAAGAGTGCTACCTGCTTGCCAAGCTGACCCGGGCGTTGGGTGTCGTCTACCTCGAACATCACGCCCGCATCTGACATTCCGCCACTGTCGCCAGTTTGGCGGAAACGTTCGGCCGAGGTGCCATGACCAATCACTGGAATGACATCGCCAACAGTGATGTTATCATGGCCATCGGCTCAAATCCTGCGGAAAACCACCCGGCCGCTTTCGGGCATATCACCAAAGCCAAAGACAGGGGAGCCAAACTCATCAGTGTCGACCCTCGCTTTACCCGGACCTCGGCCAGGGCGAATATCTATGCTCCGCTGAGGTCGGGAACGGATATCGCTTTCATCAGCGGCATGATTAAGTACATCCTTGATGATATTGAGAAAAACCCCGGCAACTACAACCTGACCTATATCACCGAGTACACCAATGCCGCTTATCTTGTTAATCCCGATTACAAGGGGCCCGCCGAGCTTGACGGGCTGTTTTCCGATTATATCGGTGGCGCCAACGAAACGGACAATGCGAACAGAACCTATAACAGAACCAATAAAGGCGTTAAGCTCTTCAACTGGCAAAAAATCCCGTCCAGCTGGAACTTCCAGATGGATGCGGATGGCGTACCCCTGAAAGACAAAGACCTTAAAGACCCCAACTGCGTCTACCAGATTATGAAGAAGCACTTTGCCCGTTATACCCTGGAGACGGTGAATGCCATCTGCGGTACGCCCGTGGAGGAGTTCCTGCAGGTCTGCCAGACCTTCGCCGCCAGCGGCAGAAAAGGAAAATCAGGTACCATACTCTACGCCATGGGCACCACCCAGCACACCTACGGTACCCAGAATATCCGCTCCTACACTATATTGCAGCTTCTGCTGGCCAATATAGGGGTTGCCGGAGGCGGCATCAATGCCATGAGGGGCGAGTCCAATGTGCAGGGGTCTACCGACCACTGCCTGCTCTTCCACATCCTGCCCGGCTACCTGCCGGTATTCCAGGACAGGGACACGTCCCTGGAGAAGTATGTCGGACGAGTCACCCCAGTATGCAACGATAAGAACAGCCTTAACTGGTGGCAGCACACTCCCAAGTATATAGTCAGCCTGCTCAAGGCATGGTACGGCAAGAACGCTACCAAGGACAACGATTTCGGCTACCATTACCTGCCCAAGATTGAGTACAACGCCGATACCGGCAAGGCTACGAACTACTCTCACGTCTCTCTCTTCGAAGCCATGTACAACGGTGTTATCAAGGGGCTGATGGTCTGGGGACAGAACCCGGCCGTCGGCGGGCCCAACGCCAACCTGGAGCGGGCCGCCATGGACAAACTGGACTGGATGGTGGTTACCGATATCTGGCAAACCGAGACGGCCAACTTCTGGAAACGCCCCGGAGCCGATACGGCCAATATCAAGACCGAGGTCTTCCTCCTCCCCGCCAAGAACTCCTGGGAGAAAGAGGGCAGTGTTACCAACAGCAGTCGCTGGATGCAGTGGCGCTATAAAGCCGCCGATGGCCCCGGAGATTCCGAGGATGATCTCTGGATGCTGGACCAGCTCGCCAGGAGGCTTATGAAGCTCTATGCCGATGAGGGCGGACCCAGCGCCGGGTCCCTGAGCAAACTCGACTGGAATTACGGCGCCGACCACCCGGATGTCCGCGCCGTAGCCAAGGAAATCAACGGCTACGACCTGGCCACCAATAAGCTGGTAGCCAGCTTCAGTAAGCTTAAAGACGACGGCACGACTTCATCCGGAAACTGGCTCTACTGCAACAGCTATGTAGAACCGGATGCGGAACCCGACGCCCCGATACCCGGCAACCGGGCCAGCCGGCGCAACCTGGATGACGGCCCGTTCAATATCGGTCTCCATCAGAAGTGGGCCTGGGCCTGGCCGGTAAACCGGCGCATCATCTACAATCGTGCCTCGGTTGACCTGGATGGCAACCCCTGGGATAACGAGCAACCGGTTATCAAGTGGAATCCGGTCAAAGGGGATAAGGGTGGCTGGGACGGTGATGTCCCCGACGGTGGCGCCCCACCCATGAACCAGGGCGGGTACTATCCCTTCATCATGAAACCGGAAGGACACTCCCGCTTCTTCGGTCCCGGCATGGCGGAAGGCCCGCTGCCCGAGCACTATGAGCCCTGGGAGACGCCGGTAGATAACGTCATGTCCAAACAGAAGAGTAGTCCCGCTTTTAAAATATGGCGACCCGACGAACAGGGTACGCCGGATAAATACCCGATTGTCTGCTCGACCTACCGTGTCAGCGAGCACTGGCAGGGCGGTCAGATGACCCGAAACATGCCGTGGGTGATAGAGGCGCAACCCGAACCATTCTGTGAAATGAGCGAGGAGTTGGCAGCCGAGAAAGGCATTGCCAATGGCGAGAAGGTCATCGTGGAATCAGCCCGCGGAAAGGTCAATGTGGTAGCGCTGGTAACCAAACGATTCAAGCCGTTCCAGATGAACGGCCGCAAGGTACACCAGGTAGGTGTTATCTGGCACTGGGG
>DAOVRI010000058.1 GCA_030628245.1 Dehalococcoidales bacterium | reverse complement strand
ATAAATAATACCGGCAGGATATGCCCTCAGTTCCTCCATCGTCATGCCGAAATTTTCCAGCTGATAATTCATGCACTCCTCGATGCTACCGTGCCAGAAGTCCTTTCCGTATCCCATCTTGACGGCAAGGTCAAGCCAGAATTCATAGTCCGACTTATAATCTCCCAGCGGCTCAATCACCTTATTTCGTGCCATAATCCAGTTGCCCATGCCCGTTATTGGTGCTTCAAACGGGTGGTCGCACTCGTACATAGTGGCTACCGGGATCACCACATCAGCCCAGGGCATCGACGAGGTCTGCATCACGTCGATAACCACAAAGAATTCCAGTTTCTTAAGTGCTTCTACTATCCTCTTGCTACCACGCGTGATTACCGTAGGCTGGGTCCCGGGTGCGATTATCGTCTTAATCGGGTACGGTTCTTCGGTAAGGACGCTATTGATACAGCGATAGTAAGCCGAAGATGTTCCCTCTATGAAGGGCTGAAAACAGCTGGCTATCTCCGGACCTACCAGCTTGTCTACCCACTCCTGGGTATATCTCTCTCGAAGATGGACAGGTTTTATCATTGGCATATTGCTACCCATGGGTACAATATTACCGCCGGGCCTGTCGAGGTTCCCGGTTATGGCTATCAAGATAGCGACAGCGCGCACGGCATTACTGGAGTCCACCGTTTGATCGAACGCGTTCCCGGCAAAGATACATGCCGACTTCGCCGTTCCGTATAACCTGGCGACCTCTCTTATCTGGTCGGCGGGTAACCCTGTTATCGGCTCGGCCCACTCCGGGGTATACTTCTGTATGTGAGGCACGAGTTTATCAAAGCCGTAGCACCATTTCTCCACGAATTCCTTGTCGTAGAGTCCCTCGTTAACGATAACGTTAAGCATGGCCAGTGCCAGGGCACCATCCGTGCCGGGCCTGATAGGCACCCACATATCCGCCTTGGCCGCATCCGGCTGCATCTGGGGTTTTATCACAATAAGCCTGGCTCCCCTCTCTCTGGCGTCCAGAATTCTTTTCAGGGTGCCCATGGGGGTACCGGAATAGACAGGATTCGCCCCCCATACCACGATAAGATCAGTATGTTCATAATCCGCGCCGGACATACCGAGCATAGGGACTCCCATAGTATATGCGAAGCCGAAAGCCCGTTGTATTGCACAGATACCACTGTGACCAAAGTTTGTACTTCCGTATGCAATCATGAACCGATAAATATAGTCTTTATAGCTCCGGTGCTGCGGCGAAAGAATGGCAAGGGACTCCGGTCCGTATTTCTCCTTTTGCTCAGTGAGCTTACTCGCGATACTATCAAGAGCTTCGTCCCAGGTAATCCTCTCGAATTTACCTTCGCCCTTCTCCCCGATGCGCTTCAATGGGTATCTAAGGCGTTGTGGCGAATAAACCCACTGAGGGGATGCGAATGCCTTGGCGCACAATTTACCCCTGTTGAGGGGAGATTCCTTCATGCCTTCAACTCTTATAAATTTACCGTCTTTCACATAACAGTTAATCCCACAGCCCGTCCAGGGACCGCATAACGAACAGAAGGTCGGAATCATCCGTTCCCCTGACTTCTTCGCGCTCGCTGATTTCGCCGCTTTGTCCAAATCATCGCCTTTTCTACTCACTTTTTGTCTCCACTTCATGATATTATGAACGCATAGTCGTTATTATATCCAGATTGGACTTCCTGCATTTTTGTGCCTACCTTCGCCACTTGCCAAATGATATGCGATAGAGTATGTAGTCGAAAGAGTTACCTAACAGATTGCCAAGTCGAATCATACGAAGCATTAGATGGATGGCTTCTACCTTTTCCAAACCATATATCTCCTGCAACCTCGTGACCGCTTCAGGATCGGGATGAGCGTTAGATTCAGCCCAGTGCTGCGCGTAGGCCACGGCCAGAACCTCCTCTTCCGGACAGCCATCGAAGTCTCCCGATAGGAGCCGACTAATTTCCTCATGGCTTATACCGCCTTTTAATGCCAGTTTCGCGTGGAAGTAGGAACAATAACGGCAACCATCAACCGCAGTTGCCGCCAGCATAAGCCTCTCCTGGAAAGCTGGCGATAACAATCCCCTATCCTTTATTTCTTTCAGTCGCTTCCTATTTCTCATCGGAAAGAACAGGTCGGTAAAGAGTTCCTTCGGTCTGCTGTATATTCTCTTATTGAATTCCATGTTTGAGCCATCCAACTCATACAGGTCAGACAATGCTGAGACCATGTACAACAATAGTATACGGCTTTACCAGTACCAAAATCACCTAGAAGAAATGGTCCTTGCCCATATCACGTTTCATCGGATTTTTCACCATCTAAAAAGGTGCGCTGAATTTCACGCCTGGAGTCTAGGCATGTTACTATGGGGTAAAAAAGGAACGATTTTACTGCGGCGGAAACCTAAGAAAGGAAAAAGCCCAATCCGTACCCTGCCTTTGACATTATTGGGGAAATCGTATATGGTGCATAAAACACCTATTAGAAAGGGAGGTCTATATGGTTCAAGCGTATTGTGTAAAATGTCGAGCTAAAAAAGAAATGAAGGATGCCAAAAACATTACCATGAAGAATGGCAAGCCGGCGACTCAGGGCGTATGCCCGAGCTGCGGTACGAAAATGTTCAGAATCGGCAAGAGCTAGACTAACTCCGAATTAGTCGATAGAATCTTAAGGGGCTGGATATCCCGATATCGGGGATGTTCAGCCTTTTATTTTGCTCGATCACACATTTTATAAAATTGTGCAACTAGGCCTCACTGAACAAAATATGAAATCGTAAAGTATTCAGCAGCTACATTTTAAATTCGTTATAACCTGCCCCCATAAAGGCACTTCTTAAGTTGGAGTAACAGGTCAAGGACTGAGATGGTTAAAATTTCGTTATGTAACAGCATAGCTCTTGGAATAAGTTCCACCTTTTATCCTGCACGGCCTATGTCACACTTTAGCCCAATAAAGTCCCCAGGTAGTTATGGAAATGGAGAACCCGTCAGTTCCTTTTGCCTAGCCCTATTGATTTAGTTTCAAATAGCTTAACTGCCTGCTTTCGCAGGTACCACTCAGCAATTCTCCGTAATAAAAAGAATCAATCTACATAGGTAGTTTTATGTTCACCGGAAAGACCAATCACAAAGAATGCATAGGGCTTGTCGACGTATCTGGCAATTACCGGGTTATGTGGCACACCCCTGGGACATATGACGGCGGTTGGTTTATCAAAGATATATCTTTCATGTTCTTTGCCCATGTCTATCGAAATTTCCGCCCCCAGATAATCAATATCACTCGGGTCGGTACCGACGAAAACCAGAACTTCATCGGTAGGATGGACATGGGCTCCATCTGAATCCCCTGGTCCACGATGCCAGACACCGGGTGACTTATAGAATCCCCAGGTAAAGTTAAGCTCCAGCCCTTCCAAATCCTTGCCGTACATCCATACCAGATTGTCCGTATTTCCCGGCCCGACCTTCATACCGTCTGAAGTTACCTTTTCATATCGTGCTCTTTCCTCGGGCGTCAACTTATCCAGAGACGTTGAAAACGGTTTCAGGGGTTTCACAAAATGGTCATATTTGTGACCGTACGTAAGAGTTTCCGGAGTGACTTTTATCCTTTTCTCCGAGAATGAAGATACCATGGACGGCCCTCTACTGCCCTCGGCCTGTGCCTGCCGCATTTGCTCTATCTGCTCATCCGTCATCCCGTCCCCCATCCAGGTTGTCGTAGGCTCGGCGCCCAGAGAAAATATCATAAAGCTATAGCCTATAGGATTGGTAACATCTTGAGTAATCGACGGGCAATGAGGCATACCGGCGGGAACGATGACTACCGAGGGTTTATCAAAGGTATGCGCTTCCAGTTCTTCACCCAGGCAATACGTAATTTCCGCTCCCAGATACTCTACATTGTCAGGGTCGAGCCCGACCCATACCAGGGCTTCCGGATAAGGGTGTATGTGAGGGTCCATGCCGGGGTGCCAGTTACCTAGGCCAGTATAGAAACCCCAGGAAAAATTAAGCGGCAGCCCTTCCAGGTGCTCTTTACCGTTCAACCAGTATATACTGTCGGCATTTCCCGTGTTTTTAAATGAGTCCGCGCCATCCCTCATCATCTGGGGTACCGCGGCTATGTTCAGAGGTTTTAACAGATGCTCGTATTTTCCCTTTGCCATTTTAATTATCCTCCTTGGATATTTAATGATTACAGTTTATTTTTATACGGTTGGTCGTTAGGATTAGTCTACGATGGTAGTTTCGTATGCACCGCCCAGGCCAATCGAATAGAAGGCATAGGGCCTGTCGACCCATCTGACCACTACCGGATTATGCGGTAACCCTTTAGGGCAGATGACGACAGTCGGTTTATCAAAGATATACCTTTCATGCTCTTCACCTAAATCTATCTCAATCTTCGCCCCCAGGTTATTGATATCGGTCGGGTCAAGGCCGGCGAAAACCAGGGCTTCATCAACGGGGTGGGCGTGCGCGCCGACGCCGCGGTGCCAGATACCGGGTTTGCTGTAGAACCCCCAGGTGAGATTCAGTTCCAGTCCCTCCAGGTCCTTGCCGTAGAACCACGTCAGATGGTCGGCATTTCCCGGTCCCAGCTTCTGTCCTTTTTTAGCCATTTCATCAAGCTGCTCTCTCTGCTCCGGCGTCAACCTGTCAAGAACCATTTTCCCCCGCTGCGTTACCATGCCTGTTTTAAGCGGTTTGATCAGGTGCGCGTACTTCCCCGTCGGTTTAATCGGGTTCTTTTTCAGCCTCTTCTCCGACACATAAGAGGTCATCCCTATCTTTCTCCCGCTCCTGGCTGCCGCTTCCTCCATCGCCTTCATCGTCTCCTCCGATACCCCCTCACCCATCCAGGTTGTCGTAGGTACGTTGCCCAGGGATGCCAGGTAAAAACCGAAACCCTTGGGGCTCCACACCCTCTTGGTTGTTAGCGGACAATGGGGCATACCGGCGGGGACAATGACGACGGTGGGCTCGTCGAACGTGTATGCTTCCTGTTCCTCACCCAGGCATATCTCGAT
This sequence comes from Dehalococcoidales bacterium, assembly GCA_030628245.1. GTDB lineage: Bacteria > Chloroflexota > Dehalococcoidia > Dehalococcoidales > RBG-16-60-22 > JAFGPF01. The sequence continues at coordinate 4,564 of DAOVRI010000058.1, read as the reverse complement.
TTCCGCCCCCAGGTAATTCAGGTTGGCCGAGTCGAGACCGACAAAAACGAGACATTCCGGGTAGGGATGCGTGTGAGGGTCCTGACCGGTGTGCCAGTCACCGATGCCGCTATAGAATCCCCAGGTGAAATTGAGATTCAGCCCTTCCAGGTGGTCTCTTCCGTTCAGCCATACGATGCTGTCAGCATTTCCCGGTCCGTTGGCAAAAGCGCCCTTTGGCATTTTCATGTCCTTCATCACCTCCATGTCCATTCCACCAACACTCAAGGGCTTAACCAGGTGTTCGTATTTTCTTTTCGCCATCTTAATTACTCTCCTCTGTTATTTAAGGATTATGGTAGACCTGCCCCGGCAATATGGTCTACTTTGTAAATTAGCATTTTCGACTTAACAGCTTCCGGGGCAGGCGGTTGCGTGCTTGATGGAAGTCCATTCGGACAGCTGCATAGTACGGTTAACGACCAAAGAGAGCAGGCACCCCAGAAATATTTAAAAAGGAGGAAGCCCGCATCTTCATTACATCATACTAGGTAACCACAATGAGATTACAGGCAGTGCGCACAAGAGGGCAATGTGAAAGAAATCGGCGAGCACGAATGGTAATACACCACGGAACACGGTGCCAGCCGGGACATCAATTACCCCGGAGAGAATAAAAGCATTTAAACCAAATGGCGGGGTAATCAAACCCACCTCCATACAACGCACCATTATCACTCCAAACCATATCGGGTCAAACCCAAGGGCCTGAGTTACAGGGAAGATAAAGGGGAGGGTCAGCAGAATACAGGCGAAAATGTCCAAAAAACAACCAAGAAGCAGGTAGAATATAATAATCCCTATGAGAAGTACGTACTTGGATACAGTGAGCCCGGCAACAAACTCACTTAGCATAGTGGGTAACCCGCTTATCGCTAAAAATCGCAAAAAGATAAAGGCGCCGGTTATCAGCAGGATAATCATAGCTGTTATCTTGGCTGTCTCTACCATGGAACTACTAAGATTTTTTCGTGTGAGGCGTCGGCCAAGCAAGGCGATAGCGATAGCCCCGAAGGCACCCACCGCTCCGGCTTCGGTGGGGGTGAATACCCCCATATAGATACCTCCCAATACAAGCACGAACAAACCTATCATCAGCCAGACGTTCTTAAGCGAGGATGCTTTCTCCCTTATGGTTGTCTTTGGCCCGGGTGGGCCTAGCCTGGGATTTATTCGGCAAAGGATAAGGATAGTAATTGAATAGATTACAACCTCAAGTATCCCCGGGATGACCCCGGCCATAAACAGTTTGCCTATCGATTGCTGGACAAGCAGACCGTACAGGATGAATCCCAGGCTAGGGGGAATAAGAATACCAATGCTACCTCCAGCAGCAATACAGCCGGCAGCTAGTTTGTTATCGTAGCCAAGTTTTTTCATCTCGGGAAAAGCCACCTCGCCCATAGCAGCCGCAGTGGCAGCGCTGTCGCCGCAGACAGCCGCAAAACCACCGGAAGCAACCATGGTAGCCATTGCTAGACCACCGGGCATATTGCCTATCCATTTATTGGCAGCATTATAAAGGTCTCCGGCTATTCCTGTGCGAGATACCACTATACCCATGAGTATGAACAACGGAATACAACTTATAATGTAGAAAGCAATCTGGCTGTATGGTTCCGTACCGGATATAATAAAGGCTTTATCCCAGCCATCCAGATAGGCAAAGCCCAGAAAGCCAACGAGTATCATAGCGGCGCCAACCCAGACCCGCATAAATATTAGGACGAGCATAACAAGAACGCCAATAATGCCAACTAATTCCGAACTCATTTTTTCTGCACCTTGACCATTAAAGAAGATATAGAGTGAATCAGTAGCACTATTGATATCAAAAACAATAATAAGTAACTAAAACTTACTACTAAAACAAATGGGTATTGCGGGATGTCTAGCACAGGAGAGTCTACGCCTAAATTCTGAACAACTTTGGCCCTCAAAAAGGCCTGCGAAGCTATGACTCCGCATACGCCTATCACCACCAGGTAGTTAATGATGTCAGTAACTTTCTGAGCCGTTGGGGGAAGCCTGCTGACGATAAGGTCTACCTTAATATGCGCTCCCTGCAAGGCACACCAGGCCAGTCCCAGAGTGCCCACGCACACCATCAGGTATTCGGTGAGTTCCATGCCGCCATATATCGGTTTAGCGAAAAGGTAGCGCAGAGTAACATCGGCCACGGTCAGCAGCATCATTACTCCCAGGAGCAGCATTGCCCCTATTCCGACCACCTTGACCACCCGGGAAACTATTTTTTCTACTGAATACACCAGACGCATTGCTAGGTTCCTTACCGGCTATTCCTTTAGGGTGTTAGCCTCGCACACAGGTGGATGACCGTAGAGCTGCCCGTCCGCTCCCAGAGAGCATTGGCAGGCAAGCACACCGGCCATCCGGCACCAAGGGGTGCCTGTCCCTGTGCTTCACCTATCTTCAGGCTTTTACAAATGCAACGCTGTCAACTACTAGTATTCTTCTATTAGCCGCTTCAAGGCTTCGTAGACGTCTCTCGCCGGCCATCCTTCAGCTTCGGTGTCGACTATGAATTGCTCAACATATGGCTCCGATGCCGCTGCCCATAAGGCTATTTCCTCCGGAGTAAGCTCGGTGACAGTATGCCCCAGGTCTTTGGCTTCATTAACGGCGGTTTCTACCAGGTCGATGTCATATTTTAGCGATTCTTCATTTACCCAATCGTAGACGTCTACCAAAACTTTCTGTTCATTGGAACTAAGGCTGTTCCAGGTGTCAAGGTTCACCAGAAAGCCGATAGGAACTAGCCCAGCACCAGCTCCACCGAAATGGGTGTGGTAGTTAAACAGTTCCAGAATTTTAAAGTCGTAAACGGCCGCCCAATGGGTTAACTGTGCCTCGCAGAGGCCTCTTTCCAGAGACGTATACCAGTCCGGTGGTCCCAGTTGTACGGCTGAAGCACCCTCAGCATTCAGCATATCCGCAATCGTTCCAGCACCAGTTATTATCTTCATACCCTGAATGTCCGCAGGAACCCTAACTGGCTTCTTGACCATATGCAGTTGGTTAGGTGGCATGACACGAATACTTAGCCACTTGGTGTTCGTTGCCGCATTCTCTTCGTCAAACTCTGGAAACTTCTTTAAAAGTTCCCGATAGATTTCGGCTCCGGCCATCATACCTGGGATATCACCCATGAAGGGCAAACTAAAAACCTCGTTCAAAGCGTGTACCCCCGGGGTTGTGCCCACGACATAAAGAGCTATGTCAGCGACACCCTGCGATACTCCTACGTAGGTATCTGGATACTTTAATAGAGACTGAGAGAAGTAACACTCTACCTTGATTCTACCGTTAGTTCTCTCCTCAATCATATCGGCAGCCTGCTGGTGAAGCTTACCGATGCCAATCCCCGGTGGGCCCCAATCATTAAACTTGAGTGTAATCGTCTCAGGCGCTGGTGCCGGTTCCGGACTTGGCGCCGGTGCTGGAGCCGGTGCCGGTGCTGGAGCCGGTTCAGGTTCGGCACAGCTGCTTAAAATCAAAGCACCCGCAATAATGGCTACTAATAATCCAACAAATATCTTCTTCATATTAACTTGCTCCTTTCTTGATTTTTTATGTTTTGAAAAATAGCTCCCCTCTTTCATCATGTATCCACTCAGCACCCCCTTTCACGGGACATTTCGCTCCGCTAAGCTCATGATTAATTCATCACTTATTAAAGAGTGTACGTATCTTCACCATGTCCTTCAAGGTGACCTGCCCCGATAATTTGGTCCACCTTTTAAGTTAGTATTTTCGATATAATAGCTTCAGGAGCTGGTGGCCGGTAGCCTGAAAAGCTATGCGGTCGGATGTGATTATACTCCCACTGCTACTGTTTAGTCAATATCTGCGCTTATGTCAGTGTGTGCGTCGTCAGCGTAAAAGCAACATAATAAGACGCCGTTTCTTGGGTCGTAAAAAACCACCCGGAACACCGGACTGTCAGGACGCGAGGTAGAGATCACAGCCGTTGTTTTGGGTGTTTACGGCGTTTTCCCTGGCTTAGTCCGATATGCAACCGGGCGGATTTCAACCATTCAATGCAATTTCTGCTAACATTTTTGCTAACGAACTGATTATCACCTAATGGCACATAGTGACATCATCAGGCATGAAACCTTCGTGGTGGCGTGAACCAGATGACACCGACCGCTACTGCGTGGAACCAGGCGGCACAAGTGGTCTATATCTTTTAATCAGGGTGTCACAGGTTCGAGACCTGTACGGCCTACTATTCAGGATTCGGACCACAAATTATCAGAATCGTCAGTTGACTATATCCATAGTCTACGTTCGCGGAATCGGCGCTTAGGCCCAGATCCGTTCGCCAGTCAATCTGAGAATTCTCCAAAGGTCTCAGTATACCTTTTTGCGATGTGATAAAATCCATTCGGCGAACCAAAACCTCTTGACAAAAGAACCTTTGTTCTATATAATTGTTTTTACCTGTCTTTACCGAGGTGAACCGTGAGAGTTCTTTGTGTTTTGTTAGCGCATTTCCCCT
>DAOVRI010000180.1 GCA_030628245.1 Dehalococcoidales bacterium | reverse complement strand
TTATCTGTCATTTACTATCGCCGGCCAAACCTCATAAAGATGACAATTAAACCGATAACCACAACAGCGATGATAGCCACGCCGACCCATCCCCAGATAGTGGGCGTTTCCACGGTGACTCTTATGTCCATCTTAACGGGGTCACCCTGTTTCCCGGTAATCCGCAGGAAAAACATATAGTCCCCGGACACCGTCTTTGGCGGTGGTTTAATGTTGATATCAACAGTATTCGTGTCAAAGCTCTCGAGGACATCTATCTTCTCTGGTTGGAACGTTATTTCCCATCCATCGGGTTTATCGGTAGAGAACGTGATGTTCTCAATGACAGCCGTACCGATATTCGCGACCTGTATGGAATAGGTATTGTCCTGGCCGGCCTTGGCCCTGGTATTATAGAGTTCGTTGGCGGGCGCGGCATTCAGGATGTACTTGGCGGTAACCTTGGCGGTGAGGTCGAGTTTGTCGATAACATCACCGGATACTGCTTCCAGGGTTACCGTATATTCGGAGGGGTCGGCCAGGGGCCAAGTTGGAGGGATAGCAGTCACCTTTAAATTTTTCGTGACGGGGATGAAAGGTGAGGCTTCCACGGCAATTGACGGTATCCTTTTCGACTCATATTGCGGGTTTATGTAGGCACTCCAACCGGCAGGTAAGATTACATTCAGGTCGAAAACCCTGTCTTCCTGTCCCCGGTATTCGAGTTTCACGCCATACTCAAAGGTGCCCGTAGCGATAGCCTCAATCTCAGGGAATTCGGCGGTCAAGGTAACGCTATCCGGTTCTGGCTCTTCCTCTTCTTCGGCGATAGGCTCTATTTGAGGAGGCGGCTCGGATATGGGCTCGGGTGTCGGAGTGGTCTGGGTAGCATTATCCGTAGCGGGCGGTTCCTCGTCCTGTGCCAGGGTAACAGCCGGCAGGGAGAAAACTGCCAGTATCGTTGCAAAGATAATGAGAAAAGAAATTAATCTCGCCGTTTTCATCATTTTACCACCTCACATAACTAGTTTCTGCTGAATCGATTTGAATTCAACTAAGTATTATAACAAAACATTATTTCGTGTTCAAGGCCATTGCTTTCAGGGCCGGCCGAAGCATTGCCTCAGGAAGCCAGAAGCCCTCTGACTTTTTCCGTAAAAGCCGGGAGCACCTTTTTCCAGTCGCCCACAACGCCGAAGCGGGCCTGGCGGAAGATATTGGCCTCGGGGTCTTTGTTAATCGCAATAATGGTCTTGGAGCCGGAACAACCGCTCATGTGTTGACTGGAGCCGGATATGGCTATGGCGACATAGAGTTCCGGGGCGATTATCTTACCGGTGAGTCCTACCTGTATGGTATCCGGCACCCAGCCGTTGTCGCAGGGGGGACGGCTGGCGCCCATCGCTCCTTTAAGCAGCTTCGCCAGTTCCTCCAGTTGCTGAAATCCTTCGGTGCTGCCGATACCTCTGCCTCCGGCGACTACCACCTCGGCATCTTCGATTTTGATGCCGGCGACCTCTTCTACCACCCTATCCAGGATTTTCGTCCTGATATCGGACGCTTGCAGGTCTGCGGTGATATTGGTAATTTCTCCCTTCCTTGAGGCATCCGGTTCAAGGGCGGTCATGGCTTTGGTGCGTATCGTCACCATCTGAGGGTCGGCCTCGCTGGTAAAAACCGCCTGAGCATTGCCGCCGTAGACAGGTTTGGTCTGCAGCAGGCGCTTCGACTCCGGGTCAATGGCCAAGTCGACGCAATCCATGGTAACCGCAATCCCGAATCTGAAAGCCAGTCTTGGGGCCAGGTCACGCCCGGAATCCGTCTGCCCCATGATGAGAACCTGGGGCATCACCTGTTTTATCACTTTCTCCATGACGCTGACGTAGGCATCCGTCTGGTAGTCTTTAAGCAGCGGGTCGTCAACCACGTAGGCTCTGTCGGCGCCATATGTTATAGCCTGCTGGGCCAGACTGCCGATGTTGCTGCCGACCAGCACCGCCGATAGCTCCTGCCCGAGGTCATCGGCCAGCTTTCTGCCTGCACCGAGCCCTTCTGCGGCAATGGGCAGGATTTTATCACCCTTAACCTCACAGTAAACGGCTATCCCTTTATGCTCGGCCATTATTTTAATCTCTCCTATAGTAATAAAGAATTGTTGAGAACCTGTTAACCCGATTTAAAATATCTTGGCTTCCCTTAGTTTCAGTGCCAGGTTTACCGCCGCCTCTTCGGCGCTGTCTCCTTCGGCCATTTCGCATTTACCTTCATGGACCGGCTGAAAGAGTTTGTTTAGCCTGGTCCGCTGTCCGGCGGCGCCTACTCTGGAAGAGTCGATGCCCATGTCATCCGGTTTCCAGACAACCGGCTCTATCTTCTTGGCGGTCATGATTCCTTTTATGGTCGGGTAGCGCGGTTCCCCGATTTCATTGCTGACGGTTATTACCGCCGGAATGGGTACTTCCATAACGTCATAGCCGTCTGAAGTCACCCTTTCCACCCTGGACGCACTGCCGGTGATATCAATCTTACGTGCTATCGTCACACATGGCAGTCCCAGTATCTCGGCAATGCCGGGGCCGGTCTGGCCGGAGTTGGTATCCGAGGCTTCACGACCGCACAGGATTAGGTCATATTCTCCCATTTTCTTAATGGCTGCGGCCAGCGCGGTGGCCGTCGACCAGCTATCGCCGCCAACATAGGCTTCATCCTCCAGCAGGATAAGTTCATCGGCTCCCATGGCCAGTGGTTTCTTCACCACCTCGCGCGAAAGGTTGTTACCCAGGCAGATTACCGTGATTTTACCGCCTTTGGCTTCTTTAACTTTCAAAGATGCCTCCACCGCGTACTCTCCATAGGGGTCGATTACCGGTGGTACGCCATGCATCTCGGCTTTGTTGCTGGCAGCATCGATTTTGAAGGTGCTCGGTGGTGCCTCGGGGTCGATGACCTGCTTGACACAAACGACGATATTCATCTGAAACATGCTCTCTTTCTAGAGATTTTTGAAATACGGTTGTGTGTTGGTTCACGAACAATTTAGCATTATAGTTAGCGCCGTGTCAAACACAGGCTGACGACGCGCTCGATGCCGGCCAAATCGCATTCGACTTCAATCCGGGCCGAAGGAAATATTTCCTGTAGAAGGATGGCCGCGGCATCTGTCTGCCCCTGCCCTATCTCCAGAAGAATAAAGCCCTGGCTACGGAGTTTATTGCCTGCCTGCCGGCATAGAACTCTTATACTGTCCAGTCCGTCTTCTCCACCGTTCAACGCCAGCTCCGGCTCGAAACTCAAGGGGCCGTTGGGGGGTAAATCAGATTCCCGGACATACGGCAGGTTGGCAATTATCAGGTCGACGGGTTCCGGCAGGGGTTCCAGCATGTCGCCCTGTAAAAGGACGATTCTGTCGGTCACGCCGTGTCTCCGGCAGTTAGACCGGGCGAGTTCCAGCGCCGGGATTGAGACATCGGTGGCATAAATGGTCATTCCCGGGAGGTTTACGGCCAGGCTGACGGCGATAGCCCCGCAGCCGGTGCCGATGTCGGCTATCCTGGATATAGCCTGGCTCTTAGTCAGGCGGATAGCCTTTTCAACCAGTAGTTCGGTTTCCGGTCGTGGGATGAGGGCATTGCGGTCAACCCGGAAATCGAGGCTATAGAACTCGCGGTGTCCGGTGATATAAGCCGAGGGCTCTCCTTGAACGCGGCGTTCCAGAAGCCTGTTCAGGGCTTTCTTATGTGAGGGAATAAAATCACGGTCGAGGTCTGCATAGAGCTGAACGCGATTTATTCCC
>DAOVRI010000150.1 GCA_030628245.1 Dehalococcoidales bacterium | reverse complement strand
TGCCCCGCTTTCGCCAGGTAATAGCCGGCGGTCAGTCCCGCCGGGCCCGCGCCGACCACGGCTACTTTCTTGCCCGTCTTCGGCAAGTGCCTGGAATATTTCTTCCACTCGCCGTTATCGCGGTCGGCTACGAAACGCTTCATAAACCTGATGGAGATAGGCTCGTTCAGGGCGCTGCGCCGGCAGGCTTCTTCGCAGGGGTGAATACAGACCCTTCCCAGCGCCCCCGGGAAAGGCACCTTCTCCCTGATGATGGCCAGCGCCTCCTGGTATTTCCCCTCGCCGATAAGGTAAACGTAGAGCGGCACGTTGATGCCCGCCGGACAGGCATACTTGCAGGGCACCGCTACGGACTCCTGGTCCAAATCCGGCTGGTACTCGGACCCCATATCCGTCAGGGCGCCGGTCGGGCAGACCTCGACACAGGCCCCGCAGAACCGGCAGCCCGAGTCCTGAAGCGGCCGGTCGAAGGCCGTGCCGACCACCGTCTCGAAGCCCCGGTGGATGAAGCTCACCGCGCCGATTCCCCGGACTTCCGAACACATCTGCACGCACCTTCCGCAGAGGATACAGAGATTATAGTCGCGCTTGATGAGGGGTTCTCTGGTAAAATCAACGGGCAGTTCTTTATATCTGTAAGGAAGTTCAATCTCCTTAAGACCGATGTAATCGACCAGATACTGGAGTTCACACTGCTTGTTGTTGGGACAGCTGACGCAGCGCTCGGTAACGGCGACGTTACGCAGGCAGATATCGTAAGGGCCGCAGCGCTCCCGGCGGTGGCAGGTGAGGCAGGCGTTGGGGTGCTCCGTCAGGATGAGCTGCAGGAACGACCGCCTCAACTCCTGGAGTTTCGGCGTGCTGGTCGTCACCACCATCCCTTCCGTAGCCGGCGTGGTGCAGGAAGTGGGCAGGCCACGCATGTTCTCAATTTCGACGATGCAGAGTCGGCAGCCGCCGTAGGGCTGCAGGTTCGGGTGATAGCACAGGGTGGGTATATAAATTCCGGCGCTCTGCGCCGCCTGCAGCACCGTGGTGCCTTTCTCGACCTCTACGTTAACGCCATCAATCGTCAGTTTAATCTTGTCGGCCATGAGCAATAAAAAAGCTATCCTTCAAGGGTAAAGGATAGCTACCTCCCGGTTCTAACTTTAGTAATAGCTGCGTCTTGCACCGTATAAACTTTAGCACTAAATGGGAGACAATTCAAGACCTGCATAAAGCTGAGTTTGCTATTAATCGGTTCTTAACAGTAAACTATATTTAACCCCACAAAGGCACATGTATTGAAGATATCAAGAATATTCTACGGATACTGGGTACTGGCCGCATGTTTTCTTTTGAACGTAATCAGCGCGGGATGCGGTCCCATCAGCTTCAGCTTCTTCGTTACGTCCCTTGAGAAGGCTCTTAACTGGAGCCGTACGGAAATAATGACCGGTTTCACCATGTTCTTTATCTGCGCGGCTATCAGCGCACCGTTCTCCGGACGCATGGTTCACCACTACGGAGCGAGAAAAGTCGTCTCTCTGGGCGCGCTTTCAGCATGCATCGGATATATCCTGTTAAGCCAGCTGAGCGACCTCTGGCAATACTATATCGGCTATGCCCTCATCGGTGCCGGGGTTGCCGCTACGGGCCCGGTTATTACAACCCTTATCATATCGAACTGGTTCGTTCGGCGGAGAGGTATGGCCATAGGCGCTATGTCGATGGGGGCGGGCACCGCCGGTATGATTTTTACGCCTCTCGTCATCATCTACCTGCTACCGCATCTCGGCTGGAGCCATACCTACCTGGTTTTTGCCGCCATTACCGGAGGACTGGCCATTCCATTAGCCGCGTTGGTAATCAGGACCAAGCCCGCCGACATGGGGCAGTTGCCTGATGGCCGTGACGCCTCGGAGATAGCCGGCATAGACGGGGTCGGGACTCCGGCTACCGAAGGCCTGCCGTTCAAGAACGCGCTGGCCACCCAGGCTTTCTGGCTGCTGGCAGTCGCCATATTTTTTATAAGCACTCACATGGGTGTCATGCAAAATCAGATTCCGCACCTGGAAGACCTCGGGTTTACCGCCGGTATCGTTGCCTCGACCATGAGTATCGTCGCCGTAATGAGTACCATCGGCACACTCATCTTCGGGTGGCTCAGTGACAGGATTAAAGTCAAATTCTCCGGTGTTATCAGCGTCGTTTTACTTACAATCAGTATAATATTACTGATTAATATAAATATCAGCTCGCCGGCCTGGCTCATCTGGACGTATGCCGCGATACTGGGACTGGGTATCGGCGGCTGGATGCCCACCATGTCCCTGCTGGCCAGCGCTAATTTCGGTCTGCTCGCTTACGGCACCATCTACGGCGCGCTAAATGCCTTTCAAAGCATCGGCGCCGCCGCGGCCCCGATTTTATCCGGATATTTATTCGATAGAACGGGCACCTACGACATGGCCTTTCTCATCACCGCTATTGCCATTGCGCTGGGCATACCCGTTATCCTAGCGATACGCCGCCCGACTCCTCGCCCTACACCCTAGAAATCGTGAATTTTAGCTCTCGGTCACAAGCAGGGCGACCTTGTTTTAACCCCTTTCCTCACTTTCTGTAAAAATTACCGGTGGAATACTTTAAAAACGTGCCGTCATGGTATAGAATAAATCAGCAATCTAAGAAAGGAGAGTTTGATATGAACAAATGGAAAAAACATCTGAGCAAGTTGTTCTTATTCCCGCTGCTGGCAATCATGGTGCTGGCCGCAGGCGGGTGTTCTTCGTCGCCGGAAACAGCACCGAAGCCAGCGGAATTACCGGGCGCCAGCGCCATCGAAGCCAACGGCAGTAGTGTTTATTGTCAGGTCCAGATGTTTGGAGCCTGGGACGGCGCGTTTCCCCGGGAGATGACCGTTCTTATCCTCGAATCAGAGGACGTAGAAGGTCTGGCAAATTACACCAAGAGCAAAATCAACCAGCAAATCGACGTAATCCTGGACGAGGATCTTGATTGGTTAATGCTGGGACAGCAAATTACCGGCCGTATCCAGCTGAGAGCTAATGCCCAGGGCGGCGAGTCCTTTTATATTTCCAATATAGTCCATTAGTGACAGGAAACGGTGTTCTTGCGTATGCCAGCACCAAGAAGGGCTTGCGCCAGTCCCAAACGCCCCCACCCATCCTGTCGCTCTTGCTTGTCCTATGTTATTCCAGTAAAAGATCTCTCAAGACCTTCGCTTCCTAACAAAAGCACTTCTACGTAGTTAAAATATTCCGGTTGATATTTTGTCTCAGAAATAATAAAACCAGGGTGTCGGTTGACCCAGTGTTTTGACACCCTGATTCTTTTCAAATATCCCCAGCAGGGTCGGTCTTCTAGCTTTGGTAGGTCGTGCCGGTCTCGAACCTGCGACACCCTGGCTAAAAGCAGTGCTGACTATTTATTAACTTTCAGGGCATCTTTGAAGCTGGAAACGCCATGCATGCTCCCGTAATTGGGGTTAAGGATTTTAAAAAGTCGAAGGCTTCGCGGATTAAGTCTGCTCTGGCCGTCCCGCAGAATCCGGATGCTCTGAAGAGATAGCGGATTGCACGCTGGGGTCACTATAGATATGGCATTTGACCCGTTGCTTCCCTATTACCTTTGCCTCTGGCACGACTTTCGAGCAAATATCCATGGCCTCAACACAGCGCGTGTGGAATCGGCACCCGGGAGGAGGATCCAACGGCGAAGGCATCTCGCCACTCAAAATTATCTTTTCTACGCCCTTGTCCTCATCCTCGGGCAGTGTCAACATAGATGCTGATATCAATGCCTTTGTGTAGGGATGCAAAGGCCGCGTAAATAGCGCCTCTGCCTCCCCGTATTCCACTATCTGCCCCAGATACATTATCGCCACGCTGTGGCTCATAAACCGCACCGTTGCCAGGTTATGCGCTATCACCAGATAGCTTAGATTGTACTGCTCCTGAAGGTCTTTCAGCAGGTTCATAATCTGTGCCCGAATCGACACGTCCAGTGCCGACACGGGCTCGTCAAGCACTAACAGACTGGGGTTCAACGCCAAAGCACGCGCCACCGCAATTCGCTGTCGCTGCCCGCCGCTGAACTCATGCGGGTAGTAATCGGCTTGATCCGGACTAAGCCCCACCTGCTCGAGCAACTCCAGTACCCGGCTCCGAATCTCCTCTTTCGATTTTTTTGTGTTCACAACCAGCGGCTCGGCGATAATATCTCTCACCCGCATCCTCGGGTTCATGGAGCTCCATGGATTTTGCTGTACTGACTGTACCCTTGGCCGGTACTGTGATTTCAGTTGCGACTTGGAAAATTTGTAGACATCCTCACCTTCGAAAAGAATAGTCCCGGAAGTCAATTTCTCCAGCAGCAGCACCGCCTTGGCCGCGGTCGTCTTGCCGGCACCCGATTCTCCCACGAGGCTCAACGTCTTGCCCCGTTCCACCGTGAACGATATGCCGTCCACAGCCCTTACCCAACCGATGGTGCGCTGGAGAAGACCCTTGGTAACAGGGTAGTACTTCTTAAGGTCGCGCCCTTCCAGTAATACATCTGTCATGGTCTACTTCACTTTCCAACAAGATACAGAGTGCCCATCGCTTATTTCCACTGTAGGGGGCTGTTGCTTATGGCAAATATCCTGTACGTCGGGGCAGCGGGGGGCGAACCGGCAGCCGGGAGGCAGGTTCAGCAGCGAGGGAGGCTGCCCTTCAATCGAGTAAAGCCGGTCATCCTTCCGGTCCAGGCGTGGTA
>DAOVRI010000166.1 GCA_030628245.1 Dehalococcoidales bacterium | reverse complement strand
GGCAATCTGGCCCACGCCTACCTGTTTGTCGGGCCGTCCCATGTCGGCAAGATGACCCTGGCCGTACATCTGGCGCAGGCGCTTAACTGTGAAGCCGCCGGGCGCCCCTGCCTCGAGTGCCCTCCCTGCCAGAAGATAAGCGCAAACAGTCATGCCGATGTCCAGGTTATCGGCCTGGCCCGGAACGAGGATGCCGGCGAGGCTATGTTAATAAGTATCGGGCAGATAGAAGACCTTCAGCACGATGCCAACTTACCACCATTCGAGGGGAAGCACAAGGTATTTATCATCGACCCTGCCGAACTGCTTTCGCTTCCGGCGGCCAATCGCCTGCTGAAGACACTCGAGGAACCGGCCGAGAAAGTAACATTTATCTTACTGACGATAAACGAAAAATTACTGCCGGCTACCGTGGTCTCGCGCTGCCAGCGCCTGGAATTACCCCCGATGCCAATCGCCGAGGAATCATCGGCTTTGACAGACAGGCTGGGCGTCGAGCCGGAGCGGGCCAGGCTCCTCGCCGGGCTTTCTCACGGCTGTCCGGGGTGGGCGTTATCGGTAGCCGGCGACGACAGCCTGCTTCAGCAGCGCGACCAGGAACTGAACAGGCTGCTCGATATTATCAAGGCCGACTACGATGAGCGCTTCGCCTACGTGGCCCAGCTGGCCGCACGGTTCAACCAGAACCGGGGCGCGGTTTACGACATACTGGACCTGTGGCTTGATTACTGGCGGGACCTGATGTTGGTTAAACTGGGCAGTCATGATATGATAACTAATATCGACCGCAGGGATGAGCTCGTCGAGACGGCCAGGGGCTATCAACTGGCCCAGATAAAGTCTTTCATCGAAAGCATCAAGTCGGCCGCGGAACAGCTCAGGCAGAACGTCAATACGCGGCTGGCGCTAGAGGTGCTGATGCTCGATATACCGAGAAAAGAAGGAGGTGGCGAGTCCCGATTACATCGGGATGTGAAATATGGCTAATACCGTTGGAATTCGTTTTAAAAGAGCCGGTAAAGTCTATTACTTCGACGCCGGCGATATCGCACTGGAACCCGGCGACTACGCCGTCGTGAATACAAGCCGGGGTATAGAACTGGGACACGTGGTTATTGCTCCCGGTCAGGTACTGGCCGGCGAGACAGAGGAAAACCTGAGCCCGGTGGTACGCAAGGCAGAACCGGAGGATATCGCCAAGGCAGAGGAGCTCGATGCCAAGGCGAAGGAAGCCCTGATTGAGTGCGGCAAGATAATTGGCGAACTACAGCTGCCCATGAAACTGCTATCCGCCGAATATAATCTCGACAGCAGCCGACTGACGTTCCTGTTCAGCGCTGAGGAGAGGGTCGACTTCCGGGACCTGGTCCGGCGACTGACCGGTAAGCTTAAGGTAAGAGTGGAGCTGCGTCAGGTGGGCAGCCGGGACGAGGCTAAATTGCTGGGAAGTTTCGGGCGGTGCGGTCGCCCCCTGTGCTGCACGAGCTTCCTGACCGAGTTTACCCCGGTCTCCATCAAGATGGCTAAAGAGCAGGACCTGCCGCTTAACCCGATGAAAATTTCCGGGGCCTGCGGCCGCCTGATGTGCTGCCTGGCCTACGAGGGGGAGCAGTACCGTCTTATGAAGGAGAAAATGCCCAAGGTGGGGCAGCGGGTGTCCACGCGCATAGGTGAGGCTACGGTGGTGGGGAATAATCCGCTGAAGGAAACGGTGATGGTTGAGATGGATAGCGAAGCTACGGTAGAGCTGCCTCTCGACGACGTTTCTTACTGATTGATACCTACTGGTACAGGTACTTCCGCCACTCGTCCCGCTTGCTCACGTAATGAAAGGGGACGATATAGAAGTGGCCGCCGGTGGGGGGTTGCGGAGGGCGAATGAGCTTCATGTTGGCTTCCTTGGGCGTCCGGCCGGCTTTACGCCGATTACAGGCGACACAGGCACTGACGACGTTCTCCCAGGTATGCTGGCCGCCGCGATAGCGCGGTATGACGTGGTCCAGCGTGAGGTGCCGGCTCTGCTCACCGCAGTACTGGCAGGTATAGCGGTCCCGATTGAATATCTCGTAGCGGGTCATCTTTCTCGCCCGGCGGGGCCGTTTAATCAACCGTGAAATACGTATGACCGACGGCAGCGGGACGGTTTGACTGATGGTGTGAATGTAGCCGAGTCCGTCCTCAAGCATCTCCGCCTTGCCCTGAAAGACGAGCACTACCGCCCGGCGGGCGCGGCACACCGTCAGCGGCTCGAAGCTCTGGTTCAAGACCAGTACCGGATGGTTAATCATCGGCTTTCCTCGACACAAAACTGCCCCTATTTTACTGCAAAGCTGCGCAAGGTGCAAGGCGAGGCTAGATTAAGTTCTTTATCTACCTCACCCCCTTAATCCCCCTTCCCCTGAGGGGAAGGGGGAAGACATATAGAAAGAGGGGCTGACGCCCCTCTTAAACTCCCCATATAAAAACATGCTATAATCAAATCATGAAACGCTCACTTTTGGAAATATTAGCCTGCCTGGTGTGCCAGGGGGGGCTGAGATTACTTTATGCTTACCACGGGCGACTGGTGGTCACCACCTTTGAAAAAGAGGGCTTGGATAACTTATTTGCCCAATATGACAAACTTTTTAAGCAAAAGTGACCCGTGAATTAGGTTTGATTAAGTATTGACATCGTAGCAAGAAATAGTTTATTGTACATACCAAATCATACGAAAAGGGAGGTTGACCTAATGCAAGCATATTGCGTAAAGTGCCGGGCCAAAAAGGAAATGAAGGACGCTAAGGCCATAACTATGAAGAATGGGAAGCCGGCGACCCAGGGTGTATGCCCTACCTGTGGGACTAAGATGTTCAGGATAGGGAAGAGCTAGAGCAAATACTACAGATATCGGGGATGGTTTATAAGGCTGGGTATCTCTATTAGATTTACCCAGCCTTTTTATATTGCATTATACAAAATGCAAAATTGTCAATTGACATACCGTGGAATTCGTGCTAAACTCTCCACAAATTACAGGTTACTTCCTTATCGATGTATCCTGAAGGCCAATCACCAATAGCTTGATTCAGTCGATTACGGGTGGCTCTCATACTAACTTTAGATGCCTGAGCCAATAAATGAACAAATAGTTCTACTCAATGATTAATATAAGCTCTTAGCATCCTGAGTTACCAGGTAGTAATTAGCGAGATTTACTGAGGAAAAGAATAGCTACTGCATGCCTGTTCCGGTGAATTCAGTGCTCATCTGAGGGAGAGCAAAGATGACAGCTTATATTATTCGTCGATTGATAATCGGTGTTATTATCCTCCTGCTGGTTACCATGGTAGTATTTTTATTCGTGCGTCTCATGCCCGGGGACCCCCTGTTAGTCTATATGGCCAGTTTCGATATCGACAGACAGACGAGTATAAGCCAAGAGAATTATCAAAATTTATTACATATTTGGGGGCTGGACAGGCCGATTCCCGTACAGTATGTCGACTGGTTAGGTAAACTTTTCCAGGGTGACCTGGGAAAATCTATCACACTCCAGGAAGACATCGGCGTCCTTATTGTCGAACGTATGCCCCGGACTGCCTATATAGGTTTTATCACCTTCGTCCTGGGCACTACCGGGGGTATTGCCGCGGGGATAGTATGCGCGCTGCGGCGCGGCACCTGGATGGACAACCTTATTACCACCACAGCTAATATAGGCATGACGATACCTGTTTTCTGGTTCGGTATTCTTCTGATGTACTTTTTCGCATACAAGCTGGGCTGGCTGCCGACGAGCGGCTGGACTAATCCTTTTGACGACTTCTGGATGAGCACCAGGCAGTTGATAATGCCGGTTGCCTCGGTAGTGGTAGGGAGTATAGCCGGTATGGCCCGTCTGACGCGCTCGTGTATGCTGGAGGTCATGAGGGCGGACTACGTTCGAACTGCCTGGGCCAAAGGCTTAAGCGAGAGGGTCATCGTGGTAAGGCATCAACTTAAGAATGCCATGATTCCCGTAGTTACCGCTCTCGGCGGGGCGCTGGGCATAATCCTGGGGGGTTCGGTATTTATCGAGACGGTATTTGCTATTCCGGGCATGGGATTGCTGATAACTAACGCGATTTTTGACCAGGACTACCAGATAGTTCAGGCGGGTGTTCTGCTATTTGGCGGCATTATTATCTTTTCCAACCTCGTGGTTGATATCCTCTGGGGCTGGCTTGACCCCCGGATTAGATTAGCTTAAGGAGGGCCGGGATGTCAGACGACATAAAAACT
>DAOVRI010000224.1 GCA_030628245.1 Dehalococcoidales bacterium | reverse complement strand
ATGCCTTTAAAGGTAAAGATGGTCTCGGTAATAACGACACCATTGGCCAGGGCGGCGAACAGGTACCCCGATATGGTTATCACCGGGATGAGGGCATTGCGGCGGGCGTGCTTATTGACCACTACCCTTTCAGCAAGTCCCTTGGCCCTGGCGGTGAGAATGTATCCCTTGCCCAGGGATTCCAGCATACTGGAGCGCATTAGCCTCATAATAAAGGCTACGTTGGTCACCGAAAGGGTGATTACCGGCAGGACAAGGTGTCTTAAGGCGTCCAGGAGGACCGCCCCATTAAGATTGAGGATGGCATCAATAGTGTTGATATGAGTATAACGGATGAAGTCGGCGGCATTGACCACAATGTCCATCTGGGTAGTCAACCGGCCCGGCGGCAGGAAGCCACGGAAGTAGCCATAGAAAATCATTATCAGTATCAAGCCCAGCCAGAAGGTGGGCAGTGACCATCCGAAGATGGCCATTACCCGTGACCCGTGGTCAAGTGGCCTGTCTTTATGGGCAGCGGCTTTGGTACCGAGGAAAATGCCAGTGAAAATGATAAATGGCGCACCGAATATAGCCAGCTCCAGGCTAGCCGGCAGGAAATGCCAGATAGCGTCGAAAACAGGCATCCCGACCACAACTGACCAGCCCAGGTTACCGCTGAACACCTGGCCCAGCCAGGTGCCGTACTGCAAAAAGAACGGCCTATTGAGGCCATACATCTCGATGACTTCACCTAAATGGGCCATCTGCCTCGGGTCACTTATATAAAGAGTTGCCCGCTCTATCGGGGAGAAGAACATAGTAATACCGAAGATGAACAGGGTCACCCCGAACAGTACCGGGATTAGGAGAAGCAGGCGGCGGATAATATAAGACCTGAGGTCCAAATCACACCTTTATATCATGAAGAGACCCCCGCTTGCAAGCGGGGGTCTCTTGACTTATCGCACTACGTTCAATAAGAGCTCTCCAATATTATCCCTTGCTTTAGGATTCCGATTTGCTCATGTAATAGAGAGGTCCCGGTTGACCAGGTATACAAGGGTTAAAGTAGAAGCCAGTTATATACTTGGTGAAATATCGCCTCCCTAGCGGCTGAAACAGCATGACTCCACCGGGATCATCGTGCCAAATCTGCTGCAGCTCATAGTACTTAGCCTCTTGCGTCACGGGATTGGTATCCTTAAAGGCCGCCGTGATCTTGTCGTCGAGTGTCGAATCACCGTAGCCTATATAGCCCGAGAAGGCACCCGTTGTGTGCATAAAAGGAACCACAAAATTATCGGCGTGAGGATAATCGGCCATCCAGCCTATCTGGAACATGGGCATATCCATAGTGCCCCAAATTTTACCCAGAAAAGTTGGCCACGTGATCGGCTGGATGCTGACCTGGTACTTTTCATTGATCGCCAATAGGTTCTCAGCCAGTATCTCGCAGGCAATCTTACGCGGTACGTTACCGGCGTTGTATAGTACAGTGAATTTGAAGCCATTCGCCTCGACTGCACCGCCCCAGGCAGCCGCCAGGTGTGTCTCGGCCAGTGCCAGGTCATAGCTATACATCGAAGCGCTAGGATTGAAGTAGGTAAGGCCGTCAATGACCGGTGAGCCCATTTGCGTACCCTCGCCCATTATAGCATCATTCAAATAGGTCTCATAATCAAATGCGTAGCAAAAGCCTTTGCGTACATCTAGATCGCTGAAGAAGTCCAGCGGGATGCCATTCCCATCAAGTGCCTCACTGCCGACGAAGGAACTGTTGGCGGAGATATCCTGATTAAAGAAGAAGGCATCAACATTAAGCGTAGGCAGGTCTTGGTAGGTGTTCAGGTCCGCAATACCCTCGAGCTCACCGATGTACATCCGCGGCACATAGACATAGTCGGCATCACCGTTCAAGAGTGACAGCTTTCGGTTAGTCCATTCATCGACAAACTTGGTGATGACCCAGTCAAACGGCACAGAACCCTGCCAGTAGGCAGCGTTTTCCTCCAGTTTGATCTGCACGCCCGGTTCCCACAAGTTCAGTTTCCAGGGCCCGGTACCACTACTCTGGTTGTACAGAACAGTGTCGCCCACGGCTGCGGGGGAGTTAAAATTCGGAGCGTCTCCTGCGGTGCCATCCCAGTCGCCCTCGGCGATACAATAGT
>DAOVRI010000137.1 GCA_030628245.1 Dehalococcoidales bacterium | reverse complement strand
CGTCGCTGTTTTAAGCACCGGCCCTGGGGCATTATCGAGCCGGACATATCGGGCGCGGTTCGCGGGTACGATAACTTCGCGCCTATGCCGAAACAGGTCATTCCGAAATGCCTGGTGCACGAGGCCATTTTGAAGGGAGAGTTCAGTATCTATGGCAGCGGCTACCAGATATTGCCCACCGAAGACCAGTTCAAGAAATATGTCTATCCCGTGCCGGGTTGCTCGCAGGTGCATATGATATGGACGGATGCCCCCTGCCTGACGACGTGCTGGAACGACGGTAACAGTCATGTGAAAGCCTACCGTCACCCGTCGATTGAATTCATGCTGGCCCAGCACCCCTGGATGGAGAACGACTGTCTTTTCGCCGATATCATCCTGCCGTCCAATACCAAGTACGAGACGGAGGATATCGGGGAGGGCACTACGGGTGACCAGTTTGAAAGTATTTTCCTGGAGAATAAGTGCATCGAACCGATAGGGGAGTCCAGGAGTGAGTATGAGATAGTGTGCCTGATAGCCGAGAAGCTGGGCATGCTGGAGAAATACACCCGGGGTAAGTCCGTCCGGGAGTGGATAAAGTACGGTTTCGATGGGTCGGGCGTTCCCCAGGCAGGCCTTTGCACCTGGGAAGAGTTTAAAGAGAAGCAGTATTACGTCGTCCCGACCGACCCCGAATGGGAAAAGCACCCGGCCGGCATGTACGAATTTTATAAAGACCCGGAGAAACATCCTTTATCGACTCCCACCGGCAAGCTGGAGTTTTACTCCCAGAGGTTGGCGGAGCACTTCCCCGATGACGAAGAGAGACCACCGGTGCCCCACTGGATACCCTACGGCGAGTCGCATCAGGAGAGCCTGCAGCTTCCGAGAGCCAGGAAATACCCCCTGCTCTGCCAGTCCAACCATCCCCGCTGGCGGGTGCATGCCAACCTCGATGATGTTACCTGGTTCAAGGAAATCCCCACGTGCAAGGTCAGGGGGCCGGACGGCTATCTCTACGAGCCCCTGTGGCTCAATCCGGCAGACGCGGCCGAGAGGGGTATTAAAGACGGGGATGTGGTCAAGATATTCAACGAAAGGGGCGGCGTTCTTTGTGGGGCTTACGTAACGGAGAGGGTAATGCCCGGCGTTGCCTATGTGGAACACGGCGCCAGGTACGACCCCATCGTTCCCGGTGAACTCGACCGTGGCGGTGCCATCAATACAATTACCCCGTATAACTGGTCGTCGAGGAATGCCGTCGGGATGGTTGTCAGCGGGTTCCTGGTCGAAGTAGAGCGTGTTAACATAGACGAGTTGAGGAAGCAATACCCCGAAGCGTTTAACCGACCCTACGACTGGGCTTCCGGGCTGCGATTCGATAGAGTATTAGTGGATTAAATTTTAGAAGGTAGCACTTTTGTCGGAGCAGATTCTAACCCAATGCACCGTGGGCGGCGCTGTCTTTGTTCATGTTAAAGACGGAGTAATTACACGCATCCGACCTATTGTCTTTAACGAGACAGATGCGCCCTCATGGACAATCGAAGCCAGAGGGAAAAAGTTTTCGCCGTTCCGAAAGGTCGCCCTGAACCCCTATGTTGTCCCCGAAAGAAGCCGAGTTTATTCCGATAAAAGGATTAAATATCCTTATAAAAGGGTGGATTTTAATCCGGCGGGCGCCCGAAATCCGGAGAACCGGGGCAAATCTGGCTACGAGCGGATAAGCTGGGACGAAGCCCTGGATATCGTCGCCGGTGAGATAAAAAGAATAAGGGCGACATACGGCCCCGCCGCCATCACCGGCAGCACCTCGTCCCATCATAACTGGGGCCTGCTGTTCTATAAGATGGGGCCGTTCGGCAGGTTCTTCCAGCAGCTCGGTTATACCACCCTGTTTGATAACTGCGATAGCTGGGAAGGGTGGCTCTGGGGTGCGGTGCATGCCTGGGGCTATCACTGGAAACTCGGCGTCAGCGATAACGTTGATATGCTCCAGGACGCCCTGAAAAACACCGAAATGGTCGTCTTCTGGGCCAACGACCCCAACACCAGCGCCGGCAACTACTGCGGACAGGAATCAGTTATCTGGCGTATGTGGCTGAGAGAGCTGGGCATAAAAATGGTGTTCATCGACCCCTGGTGCAACTACACGGCGGCTACCCTCGGCGACAAGTGGCTGGCCCCCCGCCCCGGCACCGACGCTGCCATGGCCGAGGCCATCGCTTATGTCTGGATAAAAGAAGGGACTTATGATAAATGGTTTATAGAGAACCGCACCCTGGGCTTTGGCGAGTTTAAAAAACAGGTCCTGGGAGAGAAAGACGGCACGCCCCGGACGCCGGGATGGGCCTCGGAAATAACCGGCGTCCCCGTGCGTGATATCACGGCGCTCGCCCGCGAATGGGCTTCAAAACCCACCATGCTGGGCTGCGGTGCCATGTACGGCGTTGGCGGGGCCTGCCGGCAGGCATACTCCACCGAATGGACCCGGCTCATGGTGTTTCTCATCGCCATGCAGGGTCTGGGCAAGCCCGGAGTTAATGTATGGGGTGGCGCCAGTATGGGCCCGCCGGTCGATTTCTCGTTCCAGTTCCCGGGATACTCGTCCGCAGGGTGGGATACGTTCGGACTGGTGGCTGAGAAGCCGGCGGTCAACAAGGTCACCCAGCGGAACTACCGCTTGCTTCTGCCGGAGTCCATCATGAATCCGCCGGTCAGCTGGATAGGCGAAGGATTTTGCGGCGAGTCGATTGAGCAGCAGTTTATACCATATACCTGTCCCGAGCCGGGCCCCAACGGCGCTGAGATCAAGATGTACTACCGTCACGGCGGTTCGTATATTTCAACCATGACGGACACCAACAGGTTCGTGAGAATGTACCAGAGCCCCAACCTCGAGTTCGTGGCCAATCAAGATTGCTTCTGGCAGAGCGAAACACGCTTCGCCGATATTATATTGCCGGCCTGCACCAATTTCGAGCGCAGCGACATCTCCGAGTGGGCGGCACCCGGCGGTTACGGTGCCGCCGCTGTCGGACATAACCACCGTATCGTCGTCTATCAGAAAAAATGTATCGAGCCGTTATGGGAATCTCGGTCGGATTACGACATATATACCGCCCTTGCCGAAAAACTGGGCTTCAAAGAAGAGTATACGGAAGGCAACTCGGAGGAAGACTGGATTAAAAAAATATACAATATCTCCTCGATGCCGAAAATCATGTCGTACGAGGATTTCAAGAAGAAGGGGTACTATGTTGTGCCGCCCCCCGGCAAGGACTATAAGCCCACCGTTTCCAATCGCTGGTACTACGAAGGACGCCCCTGTGACATACCTGACCCAACAAATCCCAGGTTCGGGAAAAAGGGGCTGGGTACCTACAGCGGCAAGATAGAGTTTGTCTCGCAGAGCTTAACGCAGCATTTCCCCGATGACGAGGAAAGGCCGCCGCTGGCGAGGTACATTCCGAGCTGGGAAGGGTATAACTCGGAGCTGGCTAAAAAATATCCGCTTCAGCTTATATCATCCCACCTGCGGTATTCATTTCACACTCACCACGAGAATAAATCTCCCTGGCTGGATGAAATCCCGGCGAACCGTGTTATTAAGGACGGATACGCCTGGTGGCCGATGCGCATAAATCCGTCGGATGCTGAAGCCCGAGGTATCCGCCACGGCGACATTGTCAGGATGTATAACGACCGCGGCGCGGTGCTGGGTATCGCCCGGCTTACCGAACGATGTAAACCCGGGGTGGTTCACTCGTTTCAATCGTCGGCCAAGTACGACCCCCTGGAGCCGGGTAAACCCGGCAGCATAGACAAGGGTGGCTGCGTCAACCTGCTGACACCGGCCAGGATGATATCCAAAAATGTTCCCGGAATGGCCAGTAACTCTTGCCTGGTAGAGATAACCAGGTGGGAAGGAAAAGTTTAAATGGCCAGATACGGCATGGTAATCGATATCGCAAAATGCAGCGGGTGTTATAACTGCTTTTTAGCCTGCAAGGATGAGCACTGCGGACATGATTATCCCGGTTATGCGGCGGCGCAGCCGATGACGGGGCAGTTCTGGATGAATATTGTCGAGAAAGAAAGAGGGCGGTATCCGAAAGTTAAGCTCGCCTATGTTCCGGTACCCTGCATGCACTGCGAGGATGCGCCATGCGTAAAATCGGCAAAGGACGGAGCTGTGTACCGCCGACCCGATGGCATTGTCATTATCGACCCCGAAAAGGCTAAGGGGCAGCAGCAGATAGTATCGGCCTGCCCGTACGGCGTTATTTTCTGGAACGAGGAGAAAAATCTCCCTCAGAAGTGCACCCTCTGTGCCCATCTCCTCGATGAAGGCTGGAAGGAGCCCCGCTGTGTTGAAGTCTGTCCTACCGGCGCCCTTGTTTTCGGCGACCTCGACGAACCTGATAGTGAGGTGTCTCGACTTATCGCCTCGGGTGCTGCCGAGGCGCTGCATCCTGAATACGGGCAGAAAGAAAGTGTAACCTATATCGGTCTGCCTAAAAAGTTCGTGGCCGGTACGGTGGTATTCGGGGATACGGATGAATGCGCCGGAGGCGCCACGGTTACCCTGACCGGTAACGGTAAGCAGATGATGGTTAAGGCCAATTTTTTCGGTGATTTCGAGTTTGAAGGCCTGGCCGGTAATACGGATTATACCGTTAAAATTGAGGCCAGAGGCTATGAGCCGAAAGAGCTGCCGGTACAAACGAAGTCCGATGTCTACCTGGGCGTTATAACGTTGCAGCGGTTTGACAAGAACTGAGGCAGCGGTATATCATTTTTACGCCGTTAATTTTTCCAAAAGGTACTGAAGCGTTCAAGAGGCCGTATCATCGTGCCTCCGGGCTGCGATTTGATAGAGTATTAGTTGGAGGCGAACAGGAATAATGAAGGCAATGGTCATAGACATAAACAAATGCAACGGCTGCTACAACTGCCAGATAGCCTGCAAGGACGAGCATGTAGGTAACGACTGGACACCCATCGCCAAGCCCCAGCCGGACACGGGTCAGTTCT
>DAOVRI010000007.1 GCA_030628245.1 Dehalococcoidales bacterium | reverse complement strand
GCTGAATCGCACCCTTGAGCTGGAAGGCTTCGATACCGTTATCGTGGCTGATGGCGACTCGGCAGTAAATCTCATGGATAAAATAGACCCGGACCTGGTCATTCTGGACACAATGACACCGGGGGTGGACAGCTTTCAGGTTATCGAACACATGCGGGAGCATTCTGACGTTCCTATTATCATGCTTTCGACAGGACATGAAGTGGAATCGTTACGGAAGGCTCTGTCTCTCGGCGCCGACGATTTTATCCGCAAGCCCTTCGGCATGCGGTCGTTCATAGCCCGAATCCGTGCCAAGCTGAGGCGTACCCGACAAAAAATTACTTAAATATTTACCGCCGGTAACGGCTTGATTTTTTATACTACATACTGTATACTCATAGCACAATTGAATACGTAAACAGGGGCGCCCGAGCGCAAGCGAGGGCCTAACTGGAGAGCAAGTCGGTGAAAACCCGACGCGGCCGCGCCACTGTGATTGATGGCTCAACCACCATAAGTCAGAACGCCAGCCTCTGAACAGCCTACATAACTCCGCGGGGAGTGGTAGGACTTTTTGTTAAGTCCGGTTACCCCTCGTCTGGAGACGAGGGGTTTAGTTTTTAGGAAGTAAAAAGGAGATAAAATGAAAAGGACATTTAAAAAACTTGGCGTAATTTGTCTGGTAGCCTTCCTTTTCTCAAGTCTCCTGGCATCCTGCACAACCACGTCTGAAGACCTGCCCATGACACCTGTCCTCATCATAGACCAGTTGGGAAGAACGGTAACGCTGGAGACTACCAACCCGCAGAGAATCGTGTCTCTCGCCCCGAGCCATACCGAGACCCTGTACGCGCTCGGACTGGGCGACCGCCTGGTGGCCGTAACCGATTACTGCAACTATCCGCCGGAAGCCGAAGAGAAACCGAGCATCGGCGGTTTCAGCACGCCTAATATAGAAGAAGTTGTGGCAATGGACCCGGACCTCATACTGGCTACGAATATTCACGAAGCTGAAGTTATCCCCCAGCTTGAAGCTAAAGGTTTTACCGTTGTAGCTGTAAATCCCACGACAATCGACGAGGTAATCGAGTCGATAACTTTGATAGGAAAGGTTACCGGTGCCGAAGAGGCAGCTGCCAGCCTGGTAGCCGATATGCAGAGTCACATTAAAGCCGTGACCGATAAGACGGGCACGCTGACCGAGGCGGAGAAGTCGCACGCCCTCTACATCGTATGGCACGACCCGCTGATGGCAGCCGGCGCAGGGACCCTGCAAGACGAGTTCATACGGACGGCCGGAGGCATTAATGTTGCCGATGACCTCGACAGGTATGCCACCATCAGCCTGGAAGTGGTGATTGCCAGCAATCCCCAGGTGATGATTGCCGGCTCCGGTCACGGCAGTGGCGGAGAGCTGACCTTTGAGTATATCCAGACCGAAGAGAGGTTAAAGGATACGGATGCCCGCCAGAATGGCCGCATTTATTCCGTTAACTCCGACTTAGCCGGCCGTCCCACTCCGCGAATCGTCGAGGCCCTGGAACAGTTCGCCGGATTCATACACCCGGAGCTTTTTAAATAAAAAGCGGGAACAGTTTAATATATGTCACTTAATCAAACTCTAGAGTCGCCAGCCGGCACGTACTTTTCGGGAAGGCGTACGCGTATCTACAGCCTCCTGGGGCTATCCGCGGCATTGATAGTGGTCATAGCGCTGGCGACCAGCATCGGCAGCGTTCAAATACCGTTCTCGACCACGTTCAGCATCCTTCTGGACAGGCTGCCGTTTGTGGATATTGCCCAGACCTGGCAGAGCGTCATTGCCACCATCGTTCTGGAGATACGCCTGCCGCGGGTCATCCTCGCCGGACTGGTCGGCGCCGCCCTGGCCACCGCCGGGGCCACTTACCAGGGACTCTTCCGCAATCCCCTCGCCGACCCCTATCTCATCGGTGTGGCCCAAGGTGCCTCGCTGGGGGCTGTCATCGGTTTCCTGCTGCCGGTTGCCTGGAATATCGCCGGATTCGGCCTCATTCCCCTGCTCGCTTTCTGCGGGGCGCTGCTCGCTACCGTCACCGTCTACCTGCTGGCAAGGGTGGGCAAGACCCTCCCCGTAACCACACTGATTCTGGCCGGGGTGGCGCTGAGTGCCCTGCTGGGGTCAATCGTCTCCTACCTCATCATCTCCAGCGGGGACAAGATGCACGGCATTATCTTCTGGCTGATGGGCAGCTTCTCCATGAGCCAGTGGTCGGAAATAACAGTCGTCCTGCCCTATATAGTCGTGGGGACGGCGGTTATCATTATTTTCGCCCGGATTCTCAACGTCATGCAGCTCGACGAGGAGCAGGCGCAGCAGCTGGGCGTCAACGTGGAAAAATTAAAGCTCATTCTGCTGGCGGCGGCCACCCTGATTACGGCCGCCAGCGTTTCTTTCGTGGGGACAATAGGATTCGTCGGTATTATTATTCCCCATGCCGTCCGGCTGATATGGGGAGCCGACCACCGCTTTTTACTGCCGCTGGCGGTGCTGACCGGGGCTATTTTCATGATTCTCACCGACCTGGTGGCGCGTACCGTGCTGTCCCCCACGGAGATACCCATCGGGGTGATTACCGCTATCTTAGGCGCCCCCTTCTTCCTCTACCTGCTGCGGCGGCGTAAAAAGGCAATTTTCTGATGCTTTAAATAAGGAGAGCCCAAGAGGGGCAAAGCCCCTCTTACAAGATTCTTCCCCCTCTCCTTTGAAGGAGAGGGGGACACAGGGGGTGAGGTAGAATAATACTCACAGGACGATTATCTGAGGCCTGATATGATAGAACTGGAAATGCAGAAGGTAACGCTGGGCTATGACCACCACCCGGTGCTGGAGGATATAAACCTGAAAGTATCACCGGGAGAGATGGTGGGACTCATCGGCCCCAACGGCTCGGGCAAATCGACCATCATCAAGGCGCTGAGTCACGTCATCAGTCCCGAGTCGGGCAAGATACTGATTGACCGACGCAAGATAACCGATATACCGAGGCGGGAACTGGCCCGCATGGTCGGGGTAGTCCCGCAGTTACCGCTGCTGCCCAGCACCTTTACCGCCTTCGAGATAGTGCTCATGGGCAGGAATCCGCACCTGGGCCTGTTCCAGTCCGAAGGCCGCCGCGACTGGGCAATCGCCTGGCAGGCTATGGAAAAGACGGGCACCGACGAGCTAGCTAACCGCCGGGTGAACGAGCTTTCCGGCGGGGAAATCCAGTGTCTGCTGATTGCCCGCGTGCTGGTGCAGGAAACCAGGGCTATCCTCCTGGATGAGCCGACGGCCAACCTGGATATCGGCCGCCAGGTGGAAATACTCGACCTCATCAAAAAGCTCTGCACGCAGAACAACCTCGCGGTGCTGGCCGCCGTCCACGACCTCAATCTGGCGGCGCAGTACTGCGACCGCCTGCTCCTGATTAACGAAAGACGCATCTTCGCCGAGGGGACGCCGACGGAGGTTATCACCGACCGGAATATCAAGGAGGTCTACGGCGCCGAGAACTGTGTCTACAACCACCCCGTCAACGGCCTCCCCACCGTGCTGCTGGGCGCCCACAAGAACAAAACAACCGGAACACAGTCATGGAGATAATACTGATAATAGCCCTGGCCGTAGCCATCGACCTGGCGCTGGGCGACCCGCCCAATGCTATTCACCCGGTGGCCTGGATGGGCAAGGTCATCTCATTCCTGGAAAAAGGCGGGCAGAAACTCAACCCCACTGCCCAGTTCCTTTACGGCATGGGCATGACCTTATTTACAGTTGCATTATTTGTTGTTCCCATCTACTTTATTTTCTTCTATCTCGGACACATCAGCCTGGCTGGCAGTATTATCGTGGCGGCGCTAATCCTTAAAAGCACCTTCTCCGTCAAGGGACTGCGGCGCACGGCGCTGAAGGTCAGGAAACTTTTACAGGACGATAAATTGAACGAAACGCGCTACGAGCTGCGCGCGCTGGTCAACCGGGATACCAAAGACCTGCCCGAGCCCCTGCTGGTATCGGCGGCGGTGGAATCGGTGGCGGAGGGCAGCGGCGATAGCCTGGTGGCCCCCCTGTTCTACTTCCTGCTCTTCGGCATCCCGGGGGCTATCGGCTACCGGGTGGTCAACACCATGGACTCTATGATAGGCTATCATGGGAAATATGAGCATCTCGGCAAGTTCGCGGCCAGGCTGGATGATATTCTCAACTTCATACCGGCCAGAATAGCGGCGCTGCTGCTCGTCCTGGCCGCTGTGGCGAAAGGAAACGGTCGAAACGCCTGGCGGACGGCTCTCCGGGAGCACGCCAGGACCGAAAGTCCCAATGCCGGCTGGCCGATGGCCGCCATAGCCGGCGCTCTGAATGTCCGACTGGAGAAGCCGGGACACTACCGGCTGGGAGAGGTGAAAGCGACTCTGGTGCCGGAGACCATTAATGGCTCCGTCCAGCTATTCTCGATAGCGGCGTCAGCCTGGATACTGATATGCTTTATCGTGGGGGGTATTCAAATTGTCGTTACGACCTAAACGGGCTATAGCCGGACTTAAAAACTGTGTGCACGGCGGCATCAATTATGCCGAGCTGAAAGCACTGGGGGTAGACCCGAAAGAGGTTCTCGACTTCAGCGTCTGTACCAATCCGTTCATGCCGCCGCCGGGAGTCAAGGAAAAGATGAGCGCGATACCCGTCGAGCAGTACCCCGATTCTCAGGCTACCGAACTGAGAGAACGGCTGTCGGAGAGGCTGGGGATATCTCCGGAGAATATACTGGTCGGCAGCGGCACCACCGAGTTGATACGGCTCACCGCCCTGGCCTACCTGCGCCAGGGAGACACGGTCCTGCTCCTCGAGCCGACCTACGGTGAGTATGAAGTTGCCAGCCGACTCGCCGGAGCGCGGCTGGTAAGATACCGTGCCAGAGAAAGAAGCCTTTTCACACCAAAGATAGAAGAAGTCTACGGCCTTATCAAGCAACATCATCCAAAAGCGGTTTTTATCTGCAATCCCAATAATCCCACGGGGAAATACCTCTCACGTGAAGATATTGAGAAAGTCCAGAAAGAAATGGATGACGGCCTGCTTGTCCTGGACGAGGCCTATATCGACTTTGTCGAAAAAACCTGGAATTCGTTCGACCTTACGGAGCGGGGCAACGTGGTCGTCCTGCGCTCCATGACCAAGGATTACGGCCTGCCCGGGCTGCGTCTGGGCTACGCCGTTGCCCGTGAGGAAATTATTGATAGCCTGCGGCCCGCTTTGCCGCCCTGGAACGTCAATGCCATCGCCCAGAAGGTAGGGCTCGCCGTCCTGGAAAAAGAGGAGTACCTCAGGCAGAGTCTGAGGCAGGTACGGGAAGCCAAACGCTTTCTTGTCGCGGAACTCACCGGACTTGGCTTCAAGGTGCTGCCTTCGGACGCCAACTACTTCCTCGTTAAGGCGGGTAACGCCCCGGAGTTTCGCCGTTCTCTCCTTAAAGAGGGTGTCATGGTGCGCGATTGCACGTCCTTCGGCCTGCCGGAATATATACGCATCGCCCCGCGCACCATGCCCGAGTGCGAAAGACTCATTACGGCTATCGGCAGACTGATAAAGGCAGGAGCGAAAGCCTGAGATGCTATAACAACTCCATACGTATATAATTAACACGTAATCCAAAGGGGATTTTATGAATTTACTAACACGTACAATCGAGATGATAAAACCCCTGGATAAAGCCGCGATGGAAGAAGTCCGGGCCCGCCAGGACACACTGACCAAGCCAGCGGGCAGCCTGGGCAGGCTGGAAGAGCTGTCAATCCAGCTGGCCGGCATCCAGGGTAAAGCCAGGCCGAGCGCCGAAAAGAAAGCCATGATTGTCATGGCTGGCGACCACGGCGTCGTCGATGAAAAAGTGGGCAACTGGCCCCGCGAAGTGACCGCCCAGATGGTTCAAAACTTCCTGCGGGGCGGGGCCGGCATCAACGTGCTGGCGCGCCAGGTGGGAGCCAAAATAATCTTCGTGGACATGGGCATCGCCAGCGACCTCAAACCGGACCCGCAGCTTATCGTCAGGAAAGTCGGCTACGGCACGCAGAACATGTGCCTCGGTCCGGCCATGACCGCCGAACAGGCGGTACAGGCTCTGGAGACCGGCATAAACATCGTCGGCGAGGAAGCGGACAAGGGACTGGATATCGTCGGCACCGGCGACATGGGTATCGGTAACACCACAAGCAGCAGCGCCATCTTCGCGGCCATGACCGGCAAGTCCGCCAGCGAAGTTACCGGACGCGGCACCGGGCTGACCGACGAGCAACTCGCCCACAAGATAGATGTCATCAAACGGGCGCTGGAAGTCAATAAGCCGGACCCGTCCCAACCCCTCGACGTACTGGCGAAAGTCGGCGGGTTCGAAATCGGCGGGCTGGCGGGGGTCATGCTGGGAGCGGCGGCAAGACGCATTCCGGTGGTCATTGACGGCTTTATCTCCGGGGCGGCGGCCCTCATTGCGACGGCGCTGGCGCCGGAGGTCAAGGACTACATCATCGCCGCCCACGTTTCGGCGGAAGCCGGGCACCCGGCCATGCTCGAACATATGGGACTGAAGCCGCTGCTGAATCTCGACATGCGACTCGGCGAAGGCACCGGCGCGGCGCTGGGCATATTCCTGGCCGAGGCCGCCGCCAGGACACTTAACAAGATGGCTACCTTCGCCGAAGCCGGCGTTTCGGAAGGAGACGAAGCAGAGAAGTGAGTTTCCTGGCTGCCATACAATTTTTAACGAGCATCCCGATACCACTAAAGCGTGAGCTCAGTCCGGAGCAACTGGGACGCGCCACGGCCTGGTTCCCGGTGGTCGGCCTTATCATCGGCCTGATTCTAGCCGGTTTAAACTGGCTGTTGCTTTTAATTTTGCCCCCGGCTTTAGTCAACGCTCTGCTCGTCGTGGCCCTGGTGATACTCACGGGAGCTTTACACCTGGACGGCCTCGCCGATACCTGCGACGGCATTGCCGGGCACAAGACGGCCGAAGAGAGATGGAAAGTCATGCACGACAGCCGGACGGGGGCCTTCGGGGTGGTGGGCATCGTCACGGTACTGCTGGTAAAGTACGTTACTCTGAACAGCATCCCGCCGGTCTTTATGGCGGCCGTGCTGATTTTCATGCCGGTGGTCAGTAGATGGGCCATGGTCTATGCCATTTACGTGTACCGTTACGCCCGGCCCTCGGGACTGGGAACCGCTTTCAAGCAGGCGACCCGCTGGCCGCAGTTTACCGCCGCCACCATAATCACCCTCGCGGTTTCCGTAGCTCTCATGCCCTGGTTCTCACTGGCCGGCTTACTGATAATTTTCGGCATATTTATCATTACCACGGCCTTAGCGTTCTACCTCAAGTATAAATTCGCCGGACTAACGGGGGATACCTACGGCGCCATCAACGAAGTGGCGGAAGTGATGATACTCGTATTTGCCATTCCGATTTTCAACTATGTAGGGCCGATTTAACAGAGACCTTAATTATGAAAAAAGCCAGAACTTTAATGATTCAGGGGACAGCCTCCTCAGTGGGGAAGAGCATCATGGTGGCCGCCCTCTGCCGTATCTTCCGGCAGGACGGCTATAAAGTAGCCCCGTTCAAGTCGCAGAATATGGCACTCAACTCCTTCGTCACTGCCGGGGGCGGGGAAATCGGGCGGGCGCAGGTGGTACAGGCGGAGGCGGCGGGCATCGCCCCGACGGTGGACATGAACCCGGTGCTGCTCAAGCCGACGACAGACAGCCGCTCCCAGGTTATCGTGCTGGGCAAGGCGTTTAAGACAATTTCCGCCCGCGACTACTACAAATACACTCCTTCCCTGCTGGAAACGGTATCGGACGCCTTTGACCGCCTTCGTGCCGCTTATGACATCGTCATTATCGAGGGAGCCGGCAGTCCGGCAGAGATAAACCTCAAGGACAGGGAAATAGTCAACATGAGAATCGCCAGGATGTCCGGCACCCCCGTGCTTCTGGTCGGCGATATCGACCGTGGAGGCGTCTTCGCCTCTCTCGTCGGCACGCTGGAGCTGCTGGACGAAGACGAACGGGAACTCGTTAAAGGGATGATAATCAACAAGTTCCGTGGCGATGTCACCCTGCTCGAGTCCGCCATCGAATACCTGGAGAACCGTACCGGTAAGCCCGTGCTGGGCGTGGTGCCCTACTTCCGTGATATCCGCATTGCCCAGGAGGACTCGGTTTATCTGGATGAAAGACCGCCAAGCAAAGCCACCGGCGACCTGGAAATAGCCGTCATCCGCCTGCCCCATATCTCCAATTACGATGATTTCGACCCTCTGGAAGAAGAAGGCTGCATGGTAAACTACGTTTCCCGGCGCTCCGAACTCGGCAGTCCGCACCTCATCATCCTGCCCGGCACCAAGAGCACGGTGGCCGACCTTGCTTACCTGCGGCATTCGGGACTGACGACCAGTATTCTCACCAGGGCCAGGGCAGGCACCCCCGTGGTCGGTATCTGCGGCGGCTACCAGATGCTGGGACAAAAAATCCTCGACCCGCAGAAAGTGGAATCGGGTAATACGGAAGTCACCGGACTGGGACTTCTCGACATGATTACGGATTTCGTCCCGGAGAAGTCCACCACGCAGGTCAGGGCGCGGGTCATCGCCGACCCCGGGCTGCTGGACGGAACGAAAGGACTGGAGCTTACCGGCTACGAAATCCACATGGGACAGACCCGGAGCGAGGAGAAAGCCAGCGCCTTTCAAATAATCGAGACACCGCAGGGAGTCGCCGACTACGCCGACGGCGTCCTGAATGCCCGGGGCACGATACTGGGTAGTTATCTGCACGGGCTTTTCCACAATGACAGCTTCCGGCAGACCTTCCTTAACAACCTGAGAAAGCACTGGGGGCTTGCCGAAAGCGAGGGAAATTCCAAGATAGATAAAGAGCGGCAGTACGACAGGCTGGCGGAGCTGGTCCGCCAGAGCCTGGACATACCGGAAATCTACCGGATCATGGAGGTGCAGGCTTGAAAACCACCCTCATTATCGGCGGCGCCCGCAGCGGCAAGAGTACGCTGGCACAGGAGATGGCCCTGAAAGCGGGCGGTGACGTCCTTTTCGTGGCCACGGCCGAGGCCAGCGACGAGGACATGAAAAAGCGTATTGAAATGCACCGTAAATCAAGACCGCCCGACTGGGTAACGCTCGAGGCTACCACCCATATCGGCAACCAGATTACTAAAAACGCCGCTAAAGCGCAGACAGTGATTATAGACTGCATCACCCTCCTGATTAATAACATCTTCATGCGGTACGATGATAAAACCGATGCCGACCTCGCGGAAAAAGAGGTTGTGGCTGAAATTAAAGAACTGTTCGACTGCGTCGAACGGTCGGACGCTAATTTCATCATCGTCACCAATGAGGTCGGACTCGGCGTGGTACCCGCCGATAGGGTAAGCCGGCTCTACCGCGATTTGCTCGGCCGGGCCAACCAGATGCTGGCTGAGCACGCTGACGAGGTCTATCTGCTGGTGGCCGGCATACCGGTAGCCGTGAAGAAGTCAGGACATTGACAGCCATCCAGCGGTAGTGTATCATTGCTTGTTGATTCGCCCATAAGCCCCGGGTAACGCTAATTCTAAAGAGGTGACGGATATGCCCTACTATGTGATGCTGACGAAGCTAACCGACGCAGGAAGAAAAACAATCATGAAGAACCCCGGTAGAATCTGGGAAGTAAATAAAGAAGTAGAGGACATGGGGGCTAAAATATTGACCCAGTACGCCCTGCTGGGCGAGTATGATTTCATTAATATCCTCGAAGCACCCAATAACACCGTGATAGCCAGAGTTGCCGCATCACTGGGCTCCCGGGGAACCATGACGCCCCTGACGCTCTCGGCGATTACCATCGAGGAACTGGTTAAGGAATTACAGATGGCCAAAGCCCTGGAATAACAGACATTAGATTTTTCATAGCTTGAAATAAACCGGGCTTCGGTTTGACTCCGGAGCCCGGCACTGTTATGTTGGAGCTGGAATAAATTATGAGACCTGGTCCGCTGGAAATCATCCTCATCATAGCCGTTATTATCGCCGTCGCGGTGATAGCACGCATTATCCGGACCGGCCGCGGTGCCACCGGACAAAAGGAGGCATCAACTTCGGACGCCACCGCGACACCAGCCGGAAAAAACAGGCTCTGGGGATTCTTTAACAGGACAGGTATCGTCCTGGTTATCGCCGGTATCGCGGGCTTAATCGCCGCCGCAAGCCTGTTCCGGTGGGTCTTACAGAGCTACCTCTGGGCATCCATCCTTATCGCCGTCGGTTTTATACTGGTACTTCTCTCCAGAAGGAAAAGGTGAAGACAGCATGCCCGCTCCCTTAAAACCACTAAAATGGTACAAAGAACTGGCCGAGAAAAAAGGCCGACTCAAAGCCGGGGCTTTCATCGTGGAGGGTGATAAAGCCATCAGGCAGATAATGAACGTTCACCCGGACGAGATAACCGAGATAATAGCCATCGAAGAACCACCGTCCACCTACCGCGACTACCCCGTGCGCCTGGTTACCGAAAGCCAGTTCCGGAACATCAGCACCACCAGGACGCCGCAGGGAATCATGGCCGTCGTCCGCATACCGGAGGACATTTACTCGGCCCGCCTGCCGCAGGATGCCGGCAATAAAATCCTCCTGCTGGAAGATGTACAGGACCCCGGCAACGTGGGCACCCTCATCCGCACGGCGGCCACTTTCGACTTTTCCGGAGTGATTCTGACGGAAAACTGCGCCGACCCCCTGGTGCCGAAATGTGTGCAGTCGACGGCAGGCGCGGTACTTTCCGTATGGCTCAGGAGAACGGTGCAATATCTGGAACTCGTCCGGTCACTGCGGCAGGACGGCTATAGCCTGATAGCCGCCGAGCTTAACGGTTCCGATGAACCGTCGGCTCTAAAGCAGGAAAAACTGCTGCTGGCCCTGGGCAACGAAGCCGCCGGGCTCTCGAAAGCGCTGCTGGACGAGGCCGATTACCGGATAAGAATACCCACGGCGCGGGAAAAAGCGGAATCGCTGAACGTGGCGGTTTGCGGGGCAATTCTGATGTATTTAAGTTCATAGAAAAAAAGACCCCGGACTGGCTCCGAGGCCCCATTATTATTCTGGTGGAGACGGGGGAGAGTCGAATTCACCATACCGCTCCTGATCTTGTCGAGTTGGTTCCTCAGCTACTCGACCGCTTAATTAGCCTGGGCGAGATCGCCAGCGAGATTAAATGTGCCCTTCTCAGCAATGGATACAGGGCTGAGAAACCAGAAGAAATAAGGGGATACCTTAAGCGCCAGGACTAAGATATGGCTGGTGTTTTTCTTCTTTGGAAGGGGAGAGATGCCCGTTAGAAAAAGAAAAAACTGTATCCTGGCACAGTTGCTAATAGGGATTTACGGAAGAAGTAAGAGCAATGCGCTGGTATATAGACCTTCCCGCTGAGAAACGTGAACAGACAGAGTACAGTTCTGGTGTGAAAAATAGGCACCGTTGTACTACATTTCATCGGAAAGTGACCTGAAGATATGTTCCCAGCAACGACGGAGAAAATGTTAACTGACTACGTCGATACCGCTTGGTGAGTCTCGTAAGAAGTATATCTTGGCGCTATAACTAATATATCTCAGGCGTACTCTTGAATAACAGTAGTATATCCACGGGTTAAGGCGTAGACATGCTTGACATCACTATCGCCTTCTGTGATCTGCAGCCCACGGCAGCAAGAAAGTGCAAATCCTGCGGACATTGTCAGGTTGCTCCGGAGAACCCCTCGGACGTTAAATACTTCCGGTGGAGAACCCTGCGGAGTTCCGGCGTGGAGCGCCGGGGATTTCCTGTGGAAATCTCGGGGAAATATCCTCAGAAAAACTCGCGTATTAGCCTCGAAACCATGATGAATATCCAGTTTACGCTGCACTCCGCCGGAGCGGAGTGCGGAGAGTTGCGGATTCTCTGGTTTCCTGTGCTGACTGTGCCAACACGATGTCCTGAACCCTGACAGCAATACCATGGTGGACCTGGCAGCCTTGGACGGACAATCTCCGCAATCTTAGTACACGTTTCATTATTCATCGCTATGGCCATAGGTAATAGGCTTTGGCCCATTGTGACGTTGGCCTTGGCTTGGATATCGCTTTCATCCACACCCTTGCGTAATGTCCATAGCAGCCTGGTTTCTTGCCTGCCTAAGGTAAGCCCCGGGCAGTGATCGCCCGTGGTGGTGGTCAATACTAATCACTGTTTTCCCCGGTCGGATCAGGTCAATGCTGGACTGACCAACTGAAGTGACCTAGGTCGGTCACCTTTTTATGGATCAAAAACGAGGCTAATTTGACAGTTTTTTTAGTAGTCCTCTCTGGTGACCGTCTGCTGGTCTGTCCCTGTTCACCAGCTGTTGGTCTGCACTGGTGACCGTCTGCTGGTCTGCTTCCTTGACTGCTGCTCGTGTGTTTCCTCATCGCCGCCGGTCTACTCCCTTGACCACTGCTCATCTGGTCGAGTTATGTTCGAGCAACGGGAAGGA
This sequence comes from Dehalococcoidales bacterium, assembly GCA_030628245.1. Classification (GTDB taxonomy): domain Bacteria; phylum Chloroflexota; class Dehalococcoidia; order Dehalococcoidales; family RBG-16-60-22; genus JAFGPF01. The sequence continues at coordinate 5,257 of DAOVRI010000007.1, read as the reverse complement.
GATTCCCTTATACAAAGCTGAATCTTCCCGAAGTGGCAATAGTACCACACTTCGAATTACCTTCTGATCTGGAGACATGGGTGAATGATAGTATATTAATTATAGAAAAGGTTGTAGTTGATCCTGTTTGGCGTACGCATATGGAAAAGATGAAAGAAAAAACTATTTCAATTAATTCGCTTTATTATGCTGAAGAATCTCTAAGACACCTTGATGAAATTCGTATCCTCAGGACAAAGGAATACCTAGGCAGTTGGCTATTTAATCAAACCTACCCCATAAGTGACGTTATATTCAAACAGGCGCTCGATAATTTTGTACAAGATAGGCTATTTGGGATGTATGGGAAGAAAGATACGAGTAGCGTATGTTCCATATTTGCGGCAACTCGCTTGCTGCGTAAATACCGAAGTGTAGTTCCTTTGATGGGAGAGGCCTCATTAAACAGTAATTATAGATTTATCATTGAAGATTGCTGGCAAAATGGTAAAGATGGTAAGCCTATATTTAAAGACAGCCCGCAAGGCATGGAGACAATATTCACAATATATAATGCTTGTGGTGCAATTGCCAATATTAGAATCTTGACCAATAGATTGTCTCAGGTTTCAGACAAAGAAAGAGACATGCTAATTTTTGCTGCTAATAGAATAGAAGAGTATAGAACAAAAATTGAAGATAAAAAAGATATCCCCATTTATGCTTTAAAATATCAGAAGAGTGATAAGCAATCCTGTATATCTGCATTATTTCACTCATTAAGATCGCTGGTATTTATAGATTTGTTATTAGAAGGTCGTTTGGTTGATGATCCTGAGAAATTTAACCTAGGAGGAGAATATACACGAAAAGCCTTAGAAGAACCATATAGGAGTGGATTTCTGAATTATCTCAGGTCATGTTACTGTGCATCGGGCGGATTTAAACTTTACAATTCACAAAGTGAGCCAGATATATTTCAGACTAAGTACGCTCTACAAGCGTTGAGATTATTGGTAAATGAAGATGCTGTTACTTTCTCTGAAATATCGTGGTTAAATTTCAGCGATATTGTTAAGTTCATAGCATCTTGTTATTGTTTAGGTGGTTTCTCTTCTATGTCAATAACAGGGAAGAAACCTGATGAGACGATAGCACCTAATCTGTTCAGCACCATGACAGCTTTAAATTGCGTTAAATTGGCGGAATTGTATCGACTAAATAATGCTTTTACTCCAGATGATAAATACATGCACTATTTGGATATGATAATCAATAATATTAAGGTGATACGCAGATTCATAGATTATCATCATAAATCTGATATTGTATACCTCGCTAAGCAACATGATGAGCCTGAACTTATTCCCTATGAATACTACCCATTACCCGACTTTAAAAAATTAAAAGAAGACCGCGACTTGTTAGCTTACCTTGTTTAGCTGTTTCACATTAGCTTGTTAAGTGTGATTCGCAAAATACAAAGGGGCTGGATGTCCCCATAGGCATAGGGAATATCCAGCCCCTCTGAGTGCTGTTGGGCTATAAGGTAGACTTAGCTCTTACCGATTCTAAACATCTTCGTGCCGCAATCTGGGCATACGCCCTGAGTTGCCGGCTTGCCATTTTTCATGGTAATTTTCTTAGCATCCTTCATTTCCTTCTTGGCACGACATTTTACACAATAGGCTTGCATTTATTTTCCTCCTTATTTCCTTTCGTTTGTATCATGAGGCTACAGCATTCACCCCGTACAAGTCAATAGCTAGGGTGAGTTAGGAAGAGATGCCCTAATGCTTAACCAAGTCAGGGATAGCCCTACCTCCGGCTTGATTTCTTAAATATATACCCCATTATGGTAGGATATATATATCCAGGCTGACCAATTAACAAAGTAGGCTTTTATTAAATATGAGATTATTTGGAATACAAAAAAGACCGGCGCCCAGTACGCCAGCCTTTTCATGATAACTGAAACTGCTAGGGCTTCCTCGGGTGCCCCTGCCCCGCCGGAGACAATCGGGGGGGAAACCCCAAACTCCGACGGGGCAAGGGCGTATATATTCTAGCACGCCGGAATATATATTGCCTATATCCTAAGTCGTCCGGTGGCAGAGCGGGCAGGACCTGGCGTGCATGGCCTCGTCGACGAAGGAGGCGGCCGTCCGCTGCGTCCTGTCAATCTGCCTCGGCGCGGTCAGGAGGTGGGACGAGGCGTAGGTGATGAGGTTGTGCATGTCCCAGGCGTTCCGGGGCGGGTTCTCGACGGCCATGGCCATGACGGCCTCGGCTATTTCACCGGTAATCTGCGCCTTTTTCAACAGGGCGGCCAGCATCCTGGCCCGGTCGACCGGCGGTATATTCTCGCCCTGGAGTTTCTTCCACTGGCCTATGACCTGGTCGAAGGAGTTGTAGGCCCTTTTGACGGAGGAGCGGAACCATTGCCAGATGTCGTCGCCCTCACCTCCACCGCCGCCCCGGCCGCCGCGGAACTCGGATAGCACGACGTTGGAGGTGGCGCCATTGGTGCAATTCAGGACCACGGCATAGCTCTGCACCACCGGAGTGACAATCCCCATAGGGGAGAAGTCAACTTTGACCCCGGCCCTGACCAGGTCTCCCCGAACAACCGGCTGGGTCTTTTCGCCCACAATCTCTAACGAGACCACGGGTCGTTTCTCCAGGATGGTGAGACGGTGGTAGTCCCGCACCGATATCGTCTTCTCGATGGTGTCAAGGAGTCGTACGGGGTTGACCATGGTCTTGGCACCGTAGGGTATCACGTTGACTACCCTGTCGTCTTTGACGATGAGGGAGTATTTGCCGGTGTTGGCCATGAGCTCCGAGAGGAGCTGGCTAAATGTCTGGTGGCTCAGCTGCTGAGCGAGGCGGAGGGATAAACCCGCGAAGCTCACCATGTTCTTGACTCCCTCCGGCGCCATCTCGACTACCCTGGCACCACGGCGGGGCCTCAGCGAGACCATGTCGGCCCCGGCCGCTACCCTCGCGCCGTCGGACTCCCTGATGTTGCGGACCTCACCTTCCACCAGGGGGCCCACTCTTTCCAATACTTCTACTCTTTTCATATTCGATTTCTCCTTTTGTATAGATTTTGTTGCTGGGCAATATATATTATTCCCTCACTACCAGTACCCCCCTTTCTTCGTAGTCTTAATGTCCTCGAAGAGCTTGCTGAGCTTCTCGGACCAGTACGTGGGCAGTCCGCTGGTGAAGCTCATGATGCGGAACTCCTGGAAATCTACCATCACCGTGGTCTTGAGCTTCACCGAGGCGCTCCTGATATCCTTGAAGAAGTCGAAGGCCTTGAGCACGAAGTCGGTAAACTCGTTGCGCTCGAATATCCAGTGGGCATAGGTGGGCTGTTTCCAGGCTACCCGGTCGATATCCCGGAAGACGTTGACATCGACCTTGCGGCTGTGGTGAGCGATGAAGATTATCATCTGCTCCCGCTGGCCGGAGATACCTATCAGGTTCTCGAGCTCTACGGCATCGCCGCTCTGGGAGCGCCGGGCGTGGGCGGTCTGGGCTGCCTCATCGTAGATTACGATGCTGCGCTTCGGCCACTCGCTCATGCTGGTAACCACCTTCATCCAGGATGGCAGGAGTTTCTGTATATCCTGACGGAGTTTCAAGGATATACCCGGGGGTAGGTGCAGCACCGCGGGGATATTGCGGGTATTGTGAAACTTCTCTGCCACAGCGTGAGCTAGGGCCGATTTACCTTTCCTCTTGGCGCCCATCAGCAGGATGGTCCCCGGGAAGGGAAACGCCCTGAGGATAGTGGTCCTTTCCGGTACCGCCATGATAGTTCTGGCATATTCTTCCTCGTGGTCCCGCCGCCATTTAGCGAGCCTCTTTGTCCAGGTCAGTTTTTCTTTTACCATGGTTTCCTTTCTGAAATATCCCTCTACCTTTGATTTCTTTGTTTCACCTCCTTTCTCTAGCTAACCTTGATATCCCCGGACTGCAGGGCTTGTTCGAGCAGTTCCCCGAAAGCCTCGCTGAGTTGCTCGTCGGTCATGGCCCTGATGACGTCAGCGACCCTGCGGGTCTCGCCGTAGGCCGAGCAGGTTACCCTGTACAGCCTGTCTTCGAGCTTCTCCGGCATGTTTCACCTCTCTTATCGATATTCGACGGGAATGCCCATCTTGTCGGCGTCCTCAACCGAAATGTCCTCATGGCAATTCGGGCAGGAGCACCCGGAGGAAAAGACGTTCTTCTCAATCCAGGTATCCCCGTCTTTTTCCAGCTCTACGCTTCGAGCAGCGTAAACGTTGGTGATTTCCTCACCGCATTCTGCGCACTTCATACTTACCCCCTGATTAATTCGTTAGGACTAACCGCCCCAATTCCGGGGAGGAACCTGCCATCGAGGCTCCACCTCTGCCATCGGTTCCTCCCCAGCCGTTCGAACGGTTAGAGACTGGTCTACCCGGCCAGTTCGACAGCACCGATAATCTGGTACCGCTTACCGGTGGCGGGGTCTAACCCCTTGCCGAAGAAGCCGGGCTTGCCGGATGAAAAGGTCTTCCCGTAGGCGTTCAGGATGACAAGTTGCGAGATGTCTACCTTCTGTGCCTTCGGTCTGTTGCCGTTCGCCTTGGCCTTATTCGATTTGGTTACCACTGATACCCCCTGCGTTTTAGATTTGGAGCTGACCGCCCCACGTCTGCGCCCCACAGAGGGGCTGGGGCGCAGGTAGTCGGGAGGTTAGCTACCCACGAGCTGAAGTATGGCGGACTTCAGGTTTTTCGCCTGTTCCCTGGTGAAGCCCTCAATGTAGTGATTGAGGTCGAGCGTTTTTCCCCTTGGCAACCCTTCCGGTTTCCGCCGGAGCAGTCGAGGCACTAACACACCGTGACGGCGGTAGAAGCCCACTACGTGCCCTCGATACGTGGCAAACTTAACGGGCTTCTCTGGTTGGCGCAGGCGGTTTTCCTTGTCCAGCTTGGCCTGGCAATTGGAGCAGTACCGGCCGCCGTTTGCCTTAGGGCGATGATTGCAGATTGCGCACATACAGCACCCCCTTATTCAGTTGTGATTTTTACCGTCCAGTGACCAGCGTCAAACAAAATGCTTGACGCTGGATAAACTGAGCGGGAAAAAAGAAAGCCCAGTACCCCCGGTCAAAGACCGGGCGCCTGAGCCTCGACATTCTCCAGATTGACAGTCCACCCGTCACCGCATCACGACAAGCCCACTGGGGACTTTTGCCAGCGGAGTTCTCCCATAGTCGGTAGAAGCCATAAGGGGTCTT